>CAZCCX010000046.1:0-11684 GCA_964497115.1 uncultured Desulfobacteraceae bacterium | reverse complement strand
TCACGCAAGACATGGGCAGCCTCTTTGGCAAAGTATGTCAATATCAGATCCGCACCCGCCCTCTTGATGGAAGTCAGAATCTCCATCATAACCCTTGTTCCGTCAATCCATCCTTTTCCCTCAGCCGCTTTGACCATGGCATATTCGCCACTGACATTGTAGGCCGCAAGTGGCAGAAGACATTCTTCTCGTACTCTAGTAATGACATCAAGATAAGACAGCGCAGGTTTAACCATGATCATATCGGCCCCCTCTTCCATATCCAAAACAGCCTCTTTGATGGCCTCCATGACATTGGCGGAGTCCATCTGATATCCCGCGCGGTCGCCAAATTGAGGAGCAGATTCAGCGGCTTCTCTAAAGGGGCCGTAAAAGGCTGACGCATATTTTACAGCGTAGGAAAGGATGCCCGTATCTTTGAAACGGTTTGAATCGAGTTCTCCCCTTATTGCGGCAACACGCCCGTCCATCATGTCAGAAGGGGCTACAAAATCGGCACCTGCCTTAGCATGACTTACGGCTTGACGAGCCAGGACATCAAGAGTGGCGTCATTATCGACCTGGCCGTCCTTGATAATCCCGCAGTGCCCATGATCCGTGTACTCACACAAACAGACGTCTGTCATAACAACTATACCTGGAAGTCGGCTTTTGATAGCCAAAACCGCCTCTTGGACCACACCATCTTCGGCATAGGACCGACTCCCCGTAGCATCTTTCTTTTCCGGCAGACCAAAAAGGATAACCGCAGGGATGCCGAGTGAATGCAATTCCTCCACCTCCGTTACAATCGTGTCAACAGAAAACTGATACTGGCCGGGCATGGAAAGAATAGGATCTTTTTTGCCCTGGCCATACTTAACAAATAGGGGAGAAATGAGATCTTTCACAGAAAAAGTGGTTTCTCTGACCATTTCCCTGATGGAAGCGGTTCTTCTGAGGCGGCGTGGACGAATGATCATAGCATGGTCCCTCCGGCGAAAAGTGAACTACAATGACTAGAGTGAGCTAAAATGAAAAAACTGGAGCGAAGCGACACCACAATTTTTGGCATTTCGAATATTTGGCATTTTAGGCATTTCTATCAATACCTATTTCTTTATCGCTTAAATAGCAGGCAGGATCAGGAGCCCATGGATCTCCGGTCACGGCTTCTGCCCGCACCCTGAAGTTCCCTGCACAAACATCAAGCCATTGACAGGCAGCGCATCTCCCTTTCACATATTTCTTCTTCTCTTTCAATCTGGCCATCAGAGGATCGGACAGATCAGTCCAAATCTGGCTGAATGGTCTTTCCAGAATATTGCCGAAACTGTGGTATCTCCAGAACTGGTCTGCGTGCACGGAACCATCCCAGCTTATGCAACCGATACCCCGCCCCGAGCTATTGCCCTCATTCATCTTGAGAAGCTCTAAGACCTCCTTTGCTCTGGGATTTTTTTCCTTTTCCATCCTAAGATAGAGGTAAGGGCCGTCCGCGTGATTATCCACGGTCAGGACCTCTTTCGATATGCCTCTGTCATACATATCCTTGGTCCTATCCATGATCAAATCAACGACGCTACGGGTACCCTCACGGCTCAGGTCCTCTGTAACCAATTCCGAACCCCGGCCCGCATAGACCAAATGGTAGAAGCAGGCCCTTGGGATATCCGATTCCTCGATGAGATCAAAAATTCGCGGCACCTCATCCGCGTTCATGCGACTGATGGTAAATCTAAGCCCAACCTTGAGCCCAACGTCTTGGCAGTTCCTGATACCCGATATGGCATCTTTGAAAGCGCCTTTTTTCCCTCGGAAATGGTCATTAACCTCCTCCATTCCATCCAGGCTGACACCCACATAAGATAACCCTACATCTTTCAGTTCCCTGGCCTTTTCCTTGGTAATTAGAGTCCCATTTGTAGATATTACGGCCCGCATTCCTTTGTCCACGGCATAATGGGCAAGGGTGACCAGGTCGCTGCGCATCAAAGGTTCCCCCCCGGAAAACAGGATGACCGGCGCCCCGAACGCCGACAGGTCATCGATCATGGTCTGGGCTTCCTCAGTGGTCAATTCCCTGTCTTTGCTTCTCTCAACAGCATGGGCATAGCAATGAATGCATTTGAGATTGCAGGCCCGTGTCATGTTCCAGACCACCACCGGTTTCTTGTCGGCTGAGAACTGAAGGAGATGTGAGGGAAGATTCCCTGACTGTCTTCCATAACGAAGCGCGTCAGAGGGTTCGATGGTTCCACAGTAGAGTTTGGAGATACCTATCATTCAATTATTCCTAGACTTTGAGACCATTGACGAACGCGCCCTCTTGCCCAATCCCTGCGTTGGACTCGAATTCTAATCCTTGAAATTCCAGAAGGTATTCACCACAAGGTCACATACGACGTGGCGCCTACGGTCAGAATCTCCGACCGCCTTGACATTGAACAAAATTGAGCGTTTCTCACTTGAATCGAATGAGAGGCGCTCAACGACCAGCTAATGTTCCGTAATCTCGGCCGGAGAGTGTTTGTATTCTTCCTGGTAGTACTTCTTGACAAGGTCATTGATATATTTTTCCATGTCCGTCACAGCCTCTCCCGTAATGACAAAATCCTCCACGCCTGCTCGATCCTTTACAAGTTTGAGACCGTATTCAAGTTTCTTGACCAACTGCAGGGCCAAAGAACCGGGTTCCTCTCCTGTCTCTATGGTGCGCCGGATGATCTCATCCACGGCACTATCCTCAAAGATAATCTTCGTCTCAAGTTTATCAAACAAAGAGGTCTCTTCTTCCCGGATTTGGCGACTCATCTGAAGAAAATCCTCGAAAGCTGTGTTGACATCACTAATTGTCCTCAAAAACAACTCGGCTATGAGTTCAATCCTTTTCTCATAGATTTCCATCCCACACGTATGGCTAAATTCGGGGGCCTTTTTTGTGACAAATGCCTTTATGTTCTCCAGCTCCTTCTGGGCGCCCCTTTGAAATCTCTCCAGCCTTTTTGGGGCCTCAGGGTTTTGCTTCAGAAGAAGAAGTTCTCCTTCAGGATTGTCAACCAGTTCCGGTGTCACCAGTAATTCCTTGATATCCGTGGAAGGAAGGGTCTTCTCAAAGGGGATAAGGACCTTTTCAATGGCACTGACAAGGCCTCGTGCGCCCGTCTTCTCTCGAGCAGCGAGTTCCGCTATTTTGGCCAACGCCTCCTCTTCAAACTTGATATCAATCCCATAGGCCCTAAAATCCTGTCTCTTGCTGAGGAAAATAGGATTGTTGGGATTCTTCAGGATCTCAATCAGGTCTTCCTTGGTCAGCTCATCAAAGACCACAATAACAGGTAGCCGACCGATAAACTCGGATTCAAACCCAAACTCAATAAGATCCTGTGCCCTGACCTCCCTCAAGATCTCCCAAGGAATTTCTGTTGATCGCACATCTGCTTCAAAACCGATCCCCTGGCTCTGAAGCCTCTTCTTTATGATCTCAGCCAAATCCCCAAAGGCCCCACTCATGATAAAGAGGATATTCTTTGTATTGACCATCTTCTTCTCTTTTTTGCCGGTCCGTCGATAATGCTCGATGGCCTGGATTTGAGAAACGGGATCATGGGGAACCTTTATGTCTACATCCGTCTCCTCCATCGGCTTCAGGAGTGCCCTTTGAACCCCCGATCGGGACACGTCATGCCCGATAATGTTCCTGGCTGATGCTATTTTGTCAATTTCATCGATGTATATAATGCCGTTCTCCGCGAGATCAATATCCTCATTTGCCTCATACACGAGATCGCGGACCAAATCTTCCACGTCTCCACCCACATAGCCGGTCTCACTGAACTTCGTGGCATCACCCTTAACAAAAGGGACCCCAAGTTTCTGAGCAATCAGTTTGATCATGTAGGTCTTGCCTACTCCCGTGGGACCTATCATAAGCACATTATTCTTGATCATCCCCACGCCCAAGGCCTTCTTTTTCCCGGTACCGTTATTCAAGAAATTGATCCTGTTGAAATGCGTACATATTTTGGTACCCAAAACCGCCTTGGCCTGATTCTGTTTCACAATAAAGCCCTCAAGATAGGCCTCGAGTTCTTCAGGCAGCATATCGAACGAGGGAACCCCTTCCTTTTTGGGGGCACATTTTCCTCCATCCATCCCTGCCTTGTCCCCTTTTGGGAAGACAAAAGGAGATATGATCTTAATCCGGTCCCCATATTTCTTGGACAGATACTCGCTCAACTCCTTTTCAAGCTCCTTCTGATCAGGAAGCTTCCCCGTACTATCCTCATTCTCGATATCGTATTCCATAATGACCTCTACCTAGTGGACAAATCTTCAAAGAAATCAAACGAAAACCCTATTTGAAAATATATGCATCTGAAATCGGGATTTCAACCCTGTTTGAGCAAGTACTCTATTGACTCGATCTGACTATTCAACTAGATTTACCCTATCGTTGCATAAAAAACATGACAAGGTGTTCAAGAAAGCAATAATAACAAGGATCTTGGTATAATTCGAGACTGTTTCTAGAAATCACCGAATGTGAATTTCAAGGTAATCCATTCAATTTGTCATGTTTTCTACCCTTTGGGAAAGTCGAGGGTACCGCATCTCCTTTGTTGTCAAGGGTTCGCGGTAGTTTACTACAGCTTCACCCTTGACGCCGCGGATCTGCAGCATCCTCAACTTTTGCAGCGTTAGGGTTCAGTGTCCGGCATCCTTCTTCGTGATCGGGATAATTTTGGCACCCGTGGCTTTACCCCTTTGCCCCGAGGGCGGACTCCCGGCATCAGATCCTTCCACAGGCTGTTCGGGTCGCACCACCTCCTCCAACCGCATGGGCTGATCGTTCATGGTGAAGCTGGCTCCATTGATGTATTCCTCACGCAATATCCATGTCACGGTTCGTGCGGGAATGGTAAGAAGCAACAGTGTAAGCCGGCACCAGTCTTTCTTCACGTCAGGTTCTATAGCTTCAATGCGGGCATAAAGGGCTGGTTGATCCTGGTGATAAACAAGTACGATATCTCCTTCTCTTGACATAGCATAACTCACAAAATGGGGGTGCAAACATCATTGACTGGACATGGAATACGCCACGTGCACCCTGAGGGGCTCTTCGAACAAAAAAAGACTCGGGATATTCTCCTAAGTCCTCGTGTTTCCTGGCGCGCCTGGGAGGACTCGGACCCCCGACCTGCGGATTAGAAGTCCGCTGCTCTATCCAGCTGAGCTACAGGCGCATCTCTTTCTTGTTGATTTACTTACACTACCTCGCCGGAAAACTCAATACCGTTTTCATTCTCAGATTTGTTTCAACACCCATGTGAAAGGCAGGTCACGATCGCACACAGGTTCTCTTTGTTTGTATTCAGATCTTTTTGGTCTTTTTTAATTGAATTATGTAGCAAAGAAGGTGTAAAATTGAGTGTTGAGCCCAGATTCTCTTTGAAATCGGTTTTGGCATCAAGGTGGAGAGAGGTATGACTGCAGAACAAAGAAAATCACCAAGAGTCGAATCACCAAACCTCTTGACGTATGTTTGTCTTGACCAAGATAATAACATGGTTGGTCAAGGAATGGGAAGGACCCTCAATGTGAGCGAAGGGGGTATTCTCCTGGAAACACATATTGCTATTGATCCGCAGTATGTCGTGTTGTTGGACATAGCCATGGAAGATGATTTGATGCAGTTCAAGGGGAAGATTGCGCATATAAAGAAACGCGAAGATGGCAAGATTGAGTCAGGCGTCGCCTTCATAGAGCTGGATGAAGAAAGGACTCAATTTTTGAGGCAATACGTCGCCATTTTTCTGGCCGGAGAAGAGCAAACCTAAGCAAAGGAAAAATGAGAGGCTCAAATGTCTGACAGGCAACGCGTGGAATCCTTGGTAAGGGAGGCTGACATCTATCGAAGCCAGGGTTTCTTAGTCGCGGCGAAACAGAAATATATGGAACTTCTCCAACTCATTCAGGGCCATGGAAAGTATTCCAAGAACGAGAAACTGATCAGCGCAGTTGAAAGGAAGATCCGATCTATAGAAAAAGATATGAGCGAGGTCAGCAAAACCGATGCCAAACCCCAACTCTCTAGAGAGACCCAAGATCTTATCCAAAAACTGTTTTCTTTTTCGAAAAACAAAGAGACCGCTACCATGGAAGGCGCAGTGGCACTAGCCAAGTTTGGACAATATCAAAAGGCTTTGACAGAATTTATGAGGCTCATGAATGAAGGAATCTTGCCCCTTGAAGCGGCCAAAAACATCCTCAGATGTCACTTGAGTCTTTCTCCGCCAGAGGTCGCCCTTACCCAGTACAAAAGCTGGGTATCGCGCAACGATTTTCCACCGGATGATCTTAAATACTTGCGCCGCTTTCTTAAGAACCTTCTGGATAAGAGAGGCGTCAAAGTGGAGATCCCTGAGATTGTTGAGCCGGCCGGTAAGGTCAAGAGAAAGAAAAAGGCAGAAGAAGAAGTCCTGGATATTTCTTCTGTGGGCGTTCCATTGAACTTGGGGCCCCTAAAAGGGGAGACGGTGGAATTTGAAGTCAGTTTTCAGTCAGGCAACACCATTAGCATTGTTGTCCCCTCCGACAAGACGCATCTTCTGGAGGCCTTCAGACCCGGACTCAAGCTGGAAGACATGCAGTGTTATTCCCTTATCGCCGTATTCAACGGAACCGGTGTCGTCTCCGGAAAATCGGAAATCACTTCCGGGCCTAAAAAGGGAGATTTCGCTTTGGATATCACTATAAGCGGAGACTGACTATTCTGTATCAAAAAGGCTATCCAATTGGGATAGCAGACTGGAATTGCTTGCTGAGCGGAAGACAAGGACCACCGTTAATACCTATGGCTATTTTTAACGCGAAAGATAGGGTAATTGAGTGTAAGCTTGTCTATTATGGCCCAGGACGGGGAGGGAAAACAAGCAACCTGGAATACATCTATAGGGCAGGAAAGAAGTATGCCATGAGCGATATGGTCTCCATTAATACCAAAGGGGATCGAACCCTGTTTTTTGATTTCCTTCCCATTGGTCTGGGCAAAATAAGAGGTTGTGATGTCAAGGTGCAGCTTTATACCGTACCTGGACAGCAGAAATACTCTTCCACAAGAAAACTTGTTCTCAAATATGTTGATGGTATCGTCTTTGTCGCCGATTCCCTGGAGATTCGCAGAAAAGCAAATGTCCTTTCTCTCAAGGACCTACAGCAAAACCTGGCAGCCCAGGGACAGGACGTTTTCAAGATCCCGGTTGTCATGCAGTTCAATAAACGAGACTTGGGTGATAAGGAGATTCCCATAATGCCGGTGGACCTCATGACGCGAGATCTTAACAGCAAGCTCAAGGCCCCTGTTTTCGAGGCGAGTGCCCTAAAGGGGACTGGCGTACCGGAAACGCTGAAAAAATGTCTGGTTCTCACCCTACAAGATCTCCAGAAAGAACTGAAATGGACGGAGTAAAGTCTGTTATGTCCGAAGTCCTGCTGTCAGGTCGTTTGAAATTCCTCAGCCTCGGAGATCTGTTCCAACTCCTCGGGGGAAACAACAGCACAGGGGTGTTAAACATCAGGAGCACCTATGCCCCAAACTCCGGCGTCATATATTTTGAGAAAGGAAAGCCCGTCAACGCCTCTAATGGTCCGATCCAGGGCATTGAAGCCATTTACTCCCTGTTTGGATGGTCTGAAGGGTCCTTTGAATTTTTGGATCAACCGGTCAAAGTGGCCCATGTGATCAAAAAGAGCAGGATGGAGATTGTGCTCGATGCCTTAAGAATGCTTGATGATGGAGAAATAGAGAAACTTGGACCCCCTTCCTTTGATAAACCCTCTTTCATAAAGGCTAGTTCAGACAAAGCGGGTGAACTCGAAGGGGTCAAGGTCATTAAGGGACCATTCGTCAATTATGCACATATCCTAGAAGAAGAGGATTATGCCGACGGAGAAAGTATCGTCAAACAGGGAGGTCATGGGAAGTGGATCTGGGTTGTCCTGGAAGGGGTTGTGAATATCTGCAAGGAAACCCCTTCCGGCCTATTGACCGTGGCCAGGATTGGAGAAGGCTGCTTTGTTGGGACAATTACTGCGCTGTCCATCCGTGAGTATGCAAGAAGCGCCTCTGCCACCACGGCCGAAGGCCACGTTCGATTGGGGTTACTGGATACGGAATATCTTTCCAGGGAATATTCCTCCCTATCGCCCGATTTCAAGATGCTTCTGCTTAGTCTGGACTCCAGACTGAGACAAGTGACAGATCTGGTTGTGGAATTATCCTTAAAAAGTGACAGGCATAAAGAATTTATCAAAAACAAAAAGGTGATTCTGAAAAAGGGGACTCCTGAGAAGAAGGCATTTAAAATAAACTCCGGGGAACTGTGTGTGATAGGAGAAAGTAAAAAAGGTTCTCTGGCCTTGTTGTTGCTCCAAAAAGGGGATATCTTTGGAAGCCTCCCCTTTCTGGATCTGGGGCACGAACCCCGCTCTGCTTCGGTCATGGCCTCGGAAGATTCATCCTTGGATGAGTTTGATGGCATGATTCTGCAGGAGGAATATGAGCGTCTCTCAGAAGTCTTTAGAAACCTGATCTTTAATATCAGCACCTATATCTTTATGACCACAAGAATGGCCTATCACTTACATGAAAAACGGTAGGTTCATATCAAATCCATCTGTCTCACCTTGGCAACTTTTGACGCAACTTACTGAAGGGGACGTGAGCTTGATTATCAGCAGCCACGACTAATCTGATCAAACGTTGGGCCTCGGGTGACCTTCGCAGGGCGACATGCATCATTGATAATCAGTGTCTTGTCGTGGCCATGTCTGGAGAAGATGTCTATTGCATCGTAAAAAAAGAACAAAAGAAATGATCGATAAATTTCGATCTATCGTCTTGGCATTGATCCAACGCCAAAAGGCACAAGGAGACTTCTTCGTCTGCAGTGCTTCAGATCACTTTGATGATCAGTCCGACAATGCTACTCGTGTGTCTCAATCACTGAACGCGGCTTTCCTCATTGCCCTTTCAGGGGACAGCCACTCTGATTTCTTTCGGGCCGAGACCTATCTCAACCGCATGGCCGACTCATCCGAATGGACCGATGTGGCCCGCTTTTACATGCGAGCAACGTCCCTGGTTTACGACGAAATCGAATCTGTATCGCGTTTCGATTCAGATTTTGCGGAACGCCTGGACAGCCTCTTCAAGTGGATAACCAAGAAGGCACACGTAAAGGATCCCCAAGAGACCACAGAAAGGATATGGTGTCTTTTTTTTCCGGAAGCAAGCGGAATCTTGGCAGACAAAAAGGAACGCATCAATGCTCTACGCGCCAAACGGACCGTCAACATCACAAAACTCAACCCCTCGCCCATCCTCGACCCGGGTCGAGAGATCCTCTTCACTTCCAATGTGCTCCTCACGATCCCCCCCTCAGGGCGATCTCCCAACAGTCTTCCCTATGGCCCATATCTTAAGGAAATGCTACGCAAGATCCCCCATGAATCTCAGGTCTGTTTCTATGACCATCCTGTCCAAATGGGTGTAGAACATGAAAAAAATGAAGTTTTTTACGGGCTTCACGGCCTGGACAAGGCATTTGAATTTGAACGTGAGCGTGACAATATGTCAGGGGATGTCAGGCCCGTCTGTGTATTATCCGTGGCCACAACACATCAGGGTCTTCAGAGTATCGCAAAGACTTGGCTTGAAGAAGAGTTCGCCGGGTCTGACGGTCTGGAGAATATGGATGTTGTCGCCTTTACCGAAGCCGATACTCGACAAATAATTCACGACATTCTCGCCCCCGCGGCAAAGCATTACCTCCAACATGAGGGTGCCGAAGAACACCTAAGCGTCTTGGGTGTGGATGGCGCATATGGCAGGCATTACAGCTTTCTTAAGGCCATTGCCCCCTTTTGGGCTATCCTCATTCAACCGGCCATTAAAGCAACATTCAAAATCGACTTGGATCAAGTCTTTCCGCAAGAGAGACTCGTAGAGGAGACGGAGGCCTCCGCCTTTGAACACTTCGAGACTCCACTTTGGGGAGGACATGGTTTGGATTCGGACGGGCGGCCTTTGGAACTTGGGATGATTGCTGGTGCCCTGGTGAACGAGCAGGATATCGAGGAATCCCTGTTCACGCCGGATGTCCCCTTTCCAGACCGGACGATCTCCCCGGATGAGTATGTTTTTTACAGCACCCTACCCCAAGCCCTCTCCACGGAAGCGGAGATGATGACACGCTATGGCGAACACCACTTCGACAGGGAGAGAGCGTGTCTTCAGCGAATCCATGTGACCGGCGGCACCACTGGCATTCGGGTTGAAAGCCTCCGCCGGTATCGGCCCTTTACCCCCTCTTTCATCGGTCGCGCTGAAGATCAGGCCTACATTCTCTCTGCCCTGCTGCGTCCAGGGAGAAGACTTGCCTGCGTACACGAGGACGGACTTATTATGCGTCACGATAAGGCGTCATTTGCTCAAGAGGCGATGAAGTCTGCGCATCTTGGAAAGGTCATTGGAGACTATCTCCGCATCGTCTTTTTTTCTGCATATGCCAACGCCCTTGTTGACGATCTCGCAGAACTCAAAGAGACCCTTGATCCCTTTACGGGATGTTTTATATCCAAGATTCCCATCACAGTGACCCTTCTGCGCTTTGCCCTCAAGGCGGCCTCATTTTTTTCAGAAGGTGAAGAGGTGCAAGGCGCGGAATTTATTCGCCAAGGATCAAAACGCATCGGTGACGCGCTTGAATTTGCTGAAGGGAAACATAGTGCGCTGACAGGCATTTTAAAAAACGAACGTCTTGGTTGGGATCTCTATTACGATACCCTTTCAGCGATTGAAGAAGCGTTAGATCAAGAAGAAGAGTTTGCACTGGCGTTGCGTGAAAGGGCCCAACGGATTATTGAGGGATGCTTCATTCGTTTTTGAGCACTTCACTTGTCGAAGATCCCGCTGCCTTATGCGGGGGGGGACCCCTTGACTCTTTGAAACCGCGGGCCCGCTCCAACGAGGCTGTGTCATAATACGAAGAACATGTCATTCCGGACAGGCGATGCTGTTCATTACGAGATCCGTGTTTTGACGGGCTTACCACCCTGAGCAAGGTCGAAGGGGAATCCAGGAATACAGAACAATCCCAAAAAAACTCTGGATCCTGGCTCCCGTTTCCCTTCACGGGACTTGGCCGGGATAACGAATTGTGACACAATCTCGAAGGAGTGGACTTGAGCTGTGCTCGCCCGTGAGCTCGGGCCGAAGGGAGCGAAAGGAATGCGAAGAAGCCCTTAGGCATCTCGACCCTTTTGCGGACAATCTTCTATCTAGCTATCAACACTTTTCAAAGAGAATTCTCCTTTTTGTTTTGCACTTCCCAGTTCCATGTGATAGTGAAATTTGATAGGTCCCAGTGTCGTGTCCCAGAAGCAACTCGGATAAAAAAGCACCTATTGCAGATTCAGTTGAAAAAGGATAATTGAATTCTCACTGATCCTGCTCCCACGATCCTCGTTCTTGAATTGTCCGATAGCAGCGTAAACTTCGGTGTCCGCCCCTGGACCAAGGCCGATGATTACTGGGGGTCTATTTCGATCTCACAGAAAACCTGAAAAAACGCTTTGACGCAGAAGGTGCCAGTATCCCATTCCCTCAACGCGATGTGCACGTTTTTCAAGAAGAATAGAGA
>CAZCCX010000045.1:0-11717 GCA_964497115.1 uncultured Desulfobacteraceae bacterium | reverse complement strand
TCGTAGATAAGATTTCATCACCATTCGCTCGCCGTTCAACTGAGATGTAACCTCATATTATTACGTACTCAATAACCGGATGAACCATACTTTCCTCCATTCATGCACTCGTGGCTTTTCGCTCAAATATTCAGGCTACGATTTTGAAAAGTTGCATTAAATCACTCTTGTCCAAAAACGATGTTGAAATTCAGGGATCTGCATTAGGCACTTTTTTATTCGAGTTACTTCTTTGAAACGACGCTAGCAATCGACCATCGATCATTAAAGAGGAGGATTTATTGCCGTGTCTGAAATAGTCTCGATACCTCTTGCAACGTGGTTATGGTTGATCACACCCATGTCCATTGTCGTCCTCCTTTCTCTGATCTCATTTCTCATTGAAAGGAAATAGCAGAATGAGTATTCCCGAGATTACGACCTTTTGCATCTATCTCCTCGGCATGCTGGCCATCGGGGTGTTCTTCTATCGGCGGACCGGGAATCTCTCAGACTACGTTCTTGGGGGCAGACGGCTGGGTGGAGCAGTCGCCGCATTAAGCGCAGGAGCGTCGGACATGAGTGGATGGCTTCTCCTTGGACTGCCAGGCGCGCTTTACGCATCAGGAATGAATCAAATATGGATCGCCATCGGCCTTTCCATTGGTGCCTTTATCAACTGGCAGTTTGTGGCCAGACGACTGCGTAATTATACGGAAATCACGGGAGACGCCATTACCATTCCTGTGTATCTGGAAAACCGATTCCACGACCGCTCCAAGGCCCTTCGCATCACCTCCGCCCTGGTAATTCTCGTATTCTTTACCTTCTATACCTCCTCGGGCCTGGTCAGTGGCGCTATTTTGTTTGAGAAATCGTTTGACCTAGATTACTCCAGGGCCCTCTTGGTCGGTGCCATCGTCATTGTCTCCTATACGTTTCTTGGTGGATTTCTTGCCGTGAGTTGGACCGACTTCTTCCAAGGCACATTGATGTTCCTGGCCCTCGCTGTCGTGCCGATTGTCGCCATAGATGAGCTGGGAGGCTGGTCCAAGACAGTGTCCCAAATCGCGGCAATCAGCCCCGAGTACCTCAATGTCTATTCAGGCATGCGCGTCACCAGTGTTATCTCACTTATGGCATGGGGACTGGGCTATTTCGGGCAACCCCATATCCTGGCTCGGTTCATGGCCGTGAAATCAGACCGGGAAATCCCCAAGGCACGTGTCATAGGCATGACCTGGATGGTCATCTCTCTCTACGGGGCCATGATAACCGGGTTTGTGGGCATTGCCTATTACGCGAACACTCCTCTTGACAATCCGGAGACTGTCTTTATCGCCCTCTCCCGTGTCCTCTTCAACCCCTGGGTATCGGGATGCCTGATTGCCGCCATCCTCTCGGCCGTCATGAGCACCGTGGACTCTCAGCTCCTGGTTTGTTCCAGCGCGATCGTGGAAGATTTCTATCGCGGGCTCTTTCGCAAGAGGGCCGGTCAGTGGGAATTGGTTTGGATGGGGCGATTCTCTGTGATCGCCATCGCTGTCTTGGCGGTGCTGATCGCCAGAAATCCGAAAAGCAGAGTCCTGGACCTCGTGGCATACGCCTGGGCCGGATTCGGAGCCGCCTTCGGCCCGGTGGTCATTCTCTCGCTTTTCTGGAAACGCATGACGCGCAATGGCGCCCTGGGAGGTATGATTTTAGGGGCTGTCACGGTGATAATATGGAAACAACTCCAAGGTGGAATCTTTGATCTTTATGAAATTCTGCCCGGATTTCTCCTCTCCAGCTTGGGCATTGTGATTGTCAGTCTGTCGGACAGATCCCATTCCACAGAGATAATTCAGGAATTTGATTTAATGAGGGAGAAATAAGTGAGATTGACAAACGTCTATCCTTACACCTAATATACCTCTTAACGCGATTCCAAAAGAGTTTGATTCTGATCCTATGTTTGATTCTATCAAGATATCTGATATCCCTCGATACCGGCGCGAGGTCCTGAGAGAGCCATCCAGTACAAGACCTGCCCTGTATGTCATCCAGGAAAAGGACGTCAGAGCGGTGGTGAAGGACTTCAGCCCCAACGGAAGCCTTTATCGAAATATTGTCGGCCGCTTTCTCGTCTGGAGGGAAAGCAAAGCCTATGGAAGGTTGACAGATCTTAGAGGGGTTCCCCGCCATTTTCGCTCGATTGACGGTCTTGCGCTGATCCTGGAAGAAATTCCGGGCAGAAACATCGAGGGTCTGGAGAAGGAAAAGAGGCTCCCTAGAGAGTTTTTTGAAGAATTGCGGAGGCTCGTTGAGCGTATTCATGGGCGCGGTCTGGCCCACTGCGATCTGAAAAGAGCCCCCAATATCCTATTGGGATGCGACGGGAAACCTTATATTGTAGACTGGTCTGCATCCATCTTTAAAACAGAGTCTAGATTTTTCCCTTTAAATCTCCTATATAGAAGATTTCTTTTGGATGATTTCAACGCCATCACAAAGATTCAACTCAGACATTGCCCGGAAAATGTCACGCCAGAAGAGAAAAAACATTATGATTACAGGAGCAGACCGGAGAAACTCATCAGATCAATAAGAAACAAGGCACGAGCCCTCTTACAGAAGATTGCCTGACCTTTCCCTCATGCATCAGCTTCATCGGAATTTCCGTTGGGCGGAGAGACCATGATCTTCTGGGCCATCCCCCTCCCCAACGCAAGCCTTGTTGTGCCATGCCCCAGAATCAATCGACCAAGACCATTATTGTTGATGACCTCCAGGGAATCTCCTCGCCTCAGTCCCATGGAGGCCAGTCTATCTCGTGCATGAGTTCCTCCATGGTATCGGCAATAATCAGCCTTTCACCGGATTTGGCTATGGCAAGGGGCATTAAAGGACTTCTTTGTGAGGCACATTGGGAGCAGAGTCCATAGATTTCCATTTTATGCTGAAGCATATGAAAGCCCTGAGAGGTCGCTATGTTTAGCTGCAGCCTTTCCATCTCGTCATCACTGAATTCCGCGATCCTACCGCACTTGGTGCAGATTAGGTGGTCATGATGCCTGCCCAGGTGGTGATGCTCATACCGAGGCGGTTGCCCCTCGAATTGTTTTTTCTGGGCGAATCCATGAACAACCCAACGGTTCATACACTGTCTCACGAATTCTGTCTTATAATCAAAACCCCTGTCCTTCAGAAGCTGCATCATCTCCTCAAGGGTCACATGCTCTTCCGTGTCCAAGAATACATCGATGACGTTCAGCCTTTCTTCAACGTTGCCTATTTCATCGCTATCGATCAGGGATCGAAAATTATCCTTTTCAAAATGACAGTCGTTGACCATAAGATCTATTTGCCCCATGTCAATTTGGCTTTGCGAAAAACTCTCAAGTTCTGGCTATCTGAAGTGTGACCCTGTCTTCGATCGTGCCTAAAAAAGCCAAAAGATTATCTGCACTCTGAACAATACCCGAGCAAATCCAGGCGATGATCCACAATGTCAAAATCATGCTTCTTCGCCAGGCGTTCTTGTATATCTTTCAGGTCGTTTTCTACAAACTCGATGACCTTGCCGCAACTAAGACAACGCAGATGACAATGATGGGTCTGCCCATATATGGGTTCATAATGCATATGGCCGTCTTCATGCCAGACTTCCTTGATCAACCCGCATTCCATGATCAAGGGGATATTGCGATAAATGGAGGCCTTTGATACTCGACTTCCTGTATTGCGAAGCCGAAGATAGAGCTCATCCACGTCAAAATGGTCCTGAGACACAAAGATCTCAAGGATAATCTCCTCCCGCTCCGGGGTGTTTCTCAGCCCTTTCCCTTTTATAAAGGACCTGAAAAACTCAATTTCGTTCCCCATCGTTGCCCCCTATTGCAATTTAGTATCAACAATAATAGCAATGAGCTGATATGTCAATACCCATTCGCCGTATCATGCCCAGTAGTACCACTGGACCCACAAAATGGTAATCAGAGAATCCAGGCCTGTCGAATCCTCCTGCCCTTGACGAAACGATACAGAGCGCGATTTTACAGAATCAAGTATAGAGACTCGAAATCATTCGAAGATGCCGGTGTCACCTATTCCTGACCCCAGATGACTAGGCCCATGACATGTCGACTGTCAGGGTTGGGGTGATTGGGTGTAATGAGAATGCTTAATCCGAAATGCCCCGCTTCCTTGAATCGCACATCGCACTGGTAGTTATGGACATGATCTTTAACAGACTCTGAAGGACTCATGATTTGGGTAAACCGATCAATATACTGGTTTGACGGATCCAGGCGACCGCAATAGGCCTCTACCATCACATCTTCAACGGATAGTTCCCCTAAAAAGACCTTCGCCTCCACGTGATAAACCTCGCCTACTTCTATACCATCCACTTGTTCCATCCCAATATCCTTGATAGCCACATTGGACCAGTTGTACATAATCTTTTCCCGCCAAGCGGCCAGGTCCTTTAAACCCTTCCAGGCATCCTTCCTCAACTCTGTTCCATGCTTTGAAGCAGGAATGTAGAACCGATCCCAGTATTCCTCCACCATCCGATGGGTGTTGAACATAGGGCACAACTTATGAAGAGATGCCTTCATCATGGACAGCCAGCGTCTAGGAAGCCCGTCGGCTCCCCTATTATAAAACAACGGAATAATCTCTTTTTCCAGGATATCGTAAAGGGCACGACTTTCCAGGTCATCCTGAAATGCATGATCCTCATACACTTCCCCGTTACCAATGGCCCAGCCGATCTGCCTATCATACCCCTCATCCCACCATCCATCCAGCACACTCACATGAAGACCGCCGTTGGCCACGGACTTCATGCCGCTGGTCCCGCACGCCTCAAGAGGGCGGCGAGGGGTATTGAGCCAGACGTCCACCCCTTGAACCATGTGACGAGCGATCTCCATGTCATAGTCTTCCAGAAAGACCATGCGGCGTCTGAAGGAATCCATGTTCGCCGTCTGTACAAGTTTCTTGATGATCTCTTTGCCCACGTTGTCCTGGGGATGGGCCTTCCCTGCAAAAATGATCTGCACGGGATAATCCTCATCCGTCAGGATCTTCCTAAGCCGTTCAAGATCCCTGAGGATAAGATCTGCGCGTTTGTAAGGCGCGAACCTTCTTGCAAATCCAATGGTCAAGATCTCAGAATTCAGCACTTCTGCACCGATGGCCACGTCCCGATCCGAATGACCCCGCTTTATGAGTTGTTTCTTTAATCGGCGTCGCGTGAAAGTCACCAGTCTTTCTCTTGCCCTATCTTTGGTCCTCCACAATTCGGTGTCCGGAATCATATCCACCCGTTCCCAAACCTTCACATTATCCGGGTCCTCAATCCATCGTGGTCCCAGGTAGCGATCATAGTTTCCCGCCATTTCCTCGGAGATCCATGAAGGGATGTGAACCCCATTGGTCACGTGGGTAATCGGCAGATCAATCTTCGACGTGCGA
The DNA here is from genome assembly GCA_964497115.1 of uncultured Desulfobacteraceae bacterium. GTDB lineage: Bacteria > Desulfobacterota > DSM-4660 > Desulfatiglandales > HGW-15 > JAFGFY01. The sequence goes on along the minus strand of CAZCCX010000045.1, from coordinate 6,275 downwards.
GGCCATATTCGGTGCCACATTCTTCGGCTTACTCGGCCGTGAAGACGACTGACCCCATTGTTCCAGTTGGAGACTCTCAGGGCAAAGACCGCCATGGAAAACTCCTCGTCTTTATCTCTTGGGTTCTTTCTTCCAAACCCCAGAAGCACATCAAAGCTGATCCCCATAGCCTTTGCATAGTGGCCCAAATAGGCACGCATGAGATCGGGTTGGAAGGTATCAATTCCGGCGGGGACCGGCGTGTGGGTCGTAAAGACATTTGTAGACCGAACAAATTCCAGTGCCTCGTTAAAATCAAGTCCCTGCTCTTCCCTAAGCGCTCGAATACGCTCAAAAGCCGCAAAACCAGAATGCCCCTCATTCATATGGTAAACCGCCGGATCCAGACCCAATGCCTTCAGCATCATTGCACCACCGATTCCCAAGACCATTTCCTGGCAGATTCTCATCTCACGGTCGCCTCCATAGAGTTCGGCTGTGATGCCTCTGGCCCACTCAGAGTTCTCCCTCACATTGGTGTCCAGCAGGAACAGTTTCGTTCTTCCGACATGGACCTGCCAGACCTGGATCATCACCTCCTCCTCTTTCAATTGAATGGCAACCTTGATCGGAGTGCCCTTGCTGTCCCGGACCAGTTCCATAGGCATAAAGGCAAACTGGTTCAGTGGATAGGTCTCCATTTGCCATCCGTCCTGGACAAGATACTGCCTGAAGTACCCTTTCTGGTAGGCTAACGAAATTCCAATGATCGGAAGATTCAAATCGCTGGCGGACTTAAGATGATCCCCTGAAAGGATTCCAAGACCCCCGGAGTAGATGGGAAGGCAGTCTCCGAGCCCACATTCTGTCGTGAAATAGGCCACTATGAATGGTCGCGCTCTCTCACCAAAAACCGAAGAATCCGCTTTTTCGGACATATACCGGTCAAATTCCTGTCTGATTCTTGCCATGTGGGCCAGGAATCCCTCGTCTCTGGCCAAGTCTTCAAGCCTCCTTTGTCTGAGGCGGCATAGTAATTCCACTGGATTTCTACCCGTCTCATCCCAAAGTTCCGGATCCATTCGCCTGAATAATTCACGGGCCCCATGATTCCACACAAACCAGAGGTTTTCGGATAGATCTTTAATCCCCTGAAGAGTCTCCGGGATTCTTGGCTTTACATCTAAGATTTTTATGGGCGCAGTCATCGTCTATATCCTCCCTCAGTAGGAAAACCGGCGTCTCGTATCACATATAGTTGTGTATCAAGTCTGCAATAAGGCATAGGCTGTTTCCAAAAGGCGATATCTCAAAAAGAGAATCTCGCAAGACCACACATTACGCTTCCCATAATTATATATAATTAATGGGATTTTATCAAAACAAAGATTCCATGGACTCTCTTCAAAACGCACTGCAAGACAAACTGAAGCCCATGTCGTCGGTCGAATTTATGACCCAGAGGACTTGACATCTATTTCTCATTGTTCTTTAATCCCAATCATCACAAAACGGAGTCTAAAGGGATCAAGCTCGAGCTGATTGAAGGAGCTGAGTAAGAGCGGGACAGAGACATGAAAGACACGCTTGTTTTTGTGATGGCCGGCGGGCGTGGCGAGAGGCTCATGCCCCTTACCAAGGACCGTACCAAACCCGCTGTGCCATTCGGTGGCATCTATCGGCTCATCGATTTCACGCTGAGCAATTGCGTGAACTCCCAAATCTATAAGATCATCGTGCTGCCCCAGTACAAGTCCCAGTCACTCACCGACCATCTGGAGGCGGGATGGAACATCTTCAGTCATAAGATGGGGCACTTCTTGAAGGTTGTTCCTCCCCAGCAGCGCGTAGGTCTCAACTGGTACCAAGGGACTGCCGATTCCATCCGTCAGAATCTATATCTGATTGAACGCTATAAGCCCAGTCACATTCTGATCCTTTCGGGCGACCATATCTACAAGATGGACTACAGCCTTTTCGCCCAGTATCATGAAGAAGAAGATGCGGACCTTAGTGTTTCTGTGTTGGAGGCCGACCTTGAGATGGCCTATCAATATGGCGTGGTGGGCGTTGATGAAGGCTATCGCATCAGGAGATTTCAAGAAAAGCCAGAGGGGTCTGTGGAGACCCTCCCCGGTGATCCTAACCATATCCTGGCCTCTATGGGCATCTATCTGTTCAAAGCAGACGTTCTTGTTGAACTGCTCCGGTCAACAGAAGAGAATGATTTCGGTCGTAATATTATCCCCAACATGCTGGATTCGTACCGGGTCTGTGCCTACCCTTACGCTCGAAAAAACCGTATTGGAGAACTCGTCTATGGGACCGCAAAGGACGGGCAAAGGCACCTCCAACTGGATCCCAACCCTAGGGATTCTGCGTATTGGCGAGACGTGGGGACCCTGGATGCCTACTGGAATGCAAACATGGATCTCACGGGAGTGGCCCCTCATTTCAACCTTTATGGTCGAAAGTGGCCCGTGCATACCTACCGAGATTTGGCCCCCCCGGCCAAATTTGTCTTTGCCACAGAGCGAAAAAGAGGTTTTCGGGTTGGGAAGGCCCTAGATTCCCTCGTGGCCCCAGGGTGTATTGTCAGTGGTATAGTCCGAAATTGTGTGCTCTCTTATAACGTGCTGATCGGAAGTTGGTCCACCGTGGATGAGTCCGTTATTTTAGATGGCGTGGCAATAGGTCGTCACTGCAAAATCAAGAAAGCGATTATCGATAAAGATAATAACATACCTCCTCATACGGAGATCGGCTTTGACCCCAAAAAAGACCGCGAACGCTTTGCCGTGACATCCAGGGGAATTGTGGTGTTGCCCAGGGGGTATTTCAAGAGTGAGGAGTCTTAGAAAAGACACCTCCTGCTTACACGCGGCCATAAATATAAGTCATTTTGCCGAGTTTCTTTGCCAAGGGAGAGGTCACCTCTTTCTCCAAGAGGCGCCAATGCCAGTTTCCATTCTTCTTCCCCGGTCGGTTCATCCGTGCCTGTGCCCCCAGACCCAAGATGTCCTGCATCGGGATAATCACTGTTCCTGCAACAGACATCATCGCCAGCCGGACTAATTCCCAATGGATCTCTTCCCCTGGAACCTCTCTTCCCAGGTAGCGAAGGAGTCTCTCTTTTTCTTCGGGCGTGGCCTCATTTTTAAACCATCCCTTTGTGGTATTATTGTCGTGGGTTCCGGTGTATACCACGCAGTTCTCAATGCAATTATGGGGCGCGTAAGGGTTTGTAGGTAAGTCTTCCCCAAAAGCGAAAAGGAGCACCTTCATGCCTGGAAACCCTAAATGGGCCATGACCTCATGGACATCAGGCGTGATCAGCCCCAGATCCTCGGCGATGATGGGTGCACTGGGGAAATTCTCCAAAATGACATTGAAGAAGTCCGCACCAGGTCCTTCGGACCATTTGCCGTTGATCGCGTTTTTCTCGCTGGCGGGCACTTCCCAAAAGGCCACAAACCCTCGAAAATGATCTATTCTGAGGAGATCAAACAGGTTAAGATTATGTCTTATTCGCTCAATCCACCAGTGATAGCCGCCTTCTCTTAGAACATCCCATCTGTAGACAGGCATGCCCCAGAGCTGGCCCGTCTCGCTAAAGTAATCAGGAGGAACACCAGCCACATGCTGGGGCATTTTTTCTTGGTCTAACTCAAATAATTCAGGGTGGACCCATACGTCGGCACTGTCGTGAACCACGTAAATCGGGACGTCTCCTATAATCTGAATGCCCCTTTCATTACAGTAACCCTTCAGACTTCGCCACTGTCTCGAGAGAAGATACTGAAGGAACGACTGCTTTTCTGTGGCCTCATGCAAGGTCTCTCTGGCGGATTGCAGGGCCACAGGGTCTCTATCTCGTAGCTCCACTGGCCATTCCGTCCAGACCTGCCCACAAAAATGAGATTTCAGCGTGGCAAAAAGGACAAAATCGTCCAGCCAATAGGCATTTTCCGAACAAAACTGCTCGTATTCATCCACCGTGCCCTTGGTTTTGAAGTGTTCAAAGGCCCGTTCAAAAAGTCTGTCCTTATATGCCGTGACTAACTTATAATCGGTCTTTCTGGAAGGAAATTCCTGCAACGGCGCCAGTTCCTCCTCCATGAGCAACCCATCTTGGATCAGGATCTCAGGGCTTATCAGCAAGGGGTTGAGGGCAAAGGCAGAGGCACTGTGGTAAGGAGAGTTCCCGTGAAATACCTCGGTGGGATTGAGGGGAAGAATTTGCCAATAACTCTGTTCGCTTTCGGAAAGGAAATCTGCAAACTTGTACGACCATGGGCCCATGTCCCCTATGCCGAAATTTGAAGGCAGGGATGTAAGATGAAAAAGGATGCCGCTCCCCCGTTTCTTCATCTTGATCTCCCAGTGTATCTGAAAACGACATTTCCCATATCAATGCTTGAGATACCGCTGAGCATTCCTTCTCCTCCGACAAAGGACACATCTATCATCTTAGCATAAAGCCAGAGAATAGGGGTAAACAAATCCTGAAGCAGCCGATCAGAAAAAACTCTATTGGCTTTGTGTAACGGCAAGGGAGAGCTTTTGACCCAAGACCTCAAAACAGCTGATCCAATCCTCTGCGATTTTGCTTCCCTGCCCAGCTTTCAAACGCATTTCCGAATAGGTGGATTGCAGTATCTCATAACAGATATTTTGCACTGTCCACAGGTTTACCTGAAAAGGTATAGAGGCCACCGTGCCCATGGCCGTGTCCAGCCTTCTGAGCTGAGAGAGTTGAGTGGGGTCTTCTGATAGAACCTCAGCCATGCGTTCCAAATTCTTCCGGAAGGCATATTCAAGGGTGGTCGTGTCCAAACCAATGCCCTCGTCCTGGGCCTCTTCAAAAAGTGATTCGACGAGTTCGGAATCAAAATCATCCTTTTCAAGGGCATCACGAAGGCTCGTATTAAGCACAAATTCCGCAGCTATATGGAGCGTCTTTGGTGGTGGGAGGGCCGAATTCTTAAAAAACCGCATCAGAGGGGCGTGGTTTTCATAGAGTTGACGATAGACGTTTTCAGCGTCCACAAAAACCGAGTCGAGAATCAGTCCAAGGATTCTGTCCTCCTCGTCGCGAAAAAGAGATTTCAAAGAATAAATAGACCCCATAAAGTGTTCATCAAGACATCGGATGGCCTCCGGGAAATCCGCGCTGATAAAGGGGCCGGAAACGACCTCCATGGTTATCCTGAAGGCCGCCTCACTGTCAAATTGGCGGACTCCGCAACTCAGGTTATGGTCTCCTAGATGGAGAGCCCCAAAGCCAAGGACTTCTGATTCGTTTGTGATCTGTGAAATAAACCGAGCCCTCCCGATCAAGAGCCTCGCCTTTCCTGACTCCCAAGTCTCGAACTCTTCCCGTTCAGCGAGGTAGCAATAGAAAGAGGTCTCCTTTTGGTATTCACTGAACAGAGAACATATGGCATAGTGGGCCGCCACCTTCTTAAGATCTGCCTTGTCAGAACTCACGGTTCTCTCATAAATTCGGCGGCCGTCCCCGTACTCCAGAACATTGCTCTTGGCGCCCTCCAAACGTTCAAGAAACTCCGGCTCTAAATCACGGCCGAAGAGTTCCTGCCCCAATTGGAGCGCTCGGCCCGCATACTGAAGAATCTGTCTGGTTTCAATGCCGGTAATATCATCAAAGAACCAGCCACAGCTTGTATATATAAGCATCAAGTGTCTTTGGAGTTCCAAAAGCTTGAGGGTAGATACTCTCTGTGACTCATTCAGTTCGTGAACGGCATGCTGTCCCATAAATCTCTCAATATTCTCCGGTGATCGATCAAGAACAACCCCTATGTAATTATTTCGTGAATCCCAGGGATCATTCAGGTAAGGGCGCATTTTGTTCTCGTACAAAGTTCCGAGACTATCCCGAAGCCAATCCAGGGTTTCCCTCAAAGGCATCCGCCACCTCTGATGCCACTCAGGATGCTGGCCCGTTTGACATCCACAATTGCCCCGCCATCGCTCTACCCCATGGATACAGCTCCATGAGGTGTTTTCATGAATCTCCGCCTCATGGTCGGGTGGATACCTGTCCAAGTATTCACCGTAGTTGGTCAAATCAGCTACGTCGGTAGATTCGATGTGATGGAGAGCATAAGCCAGAGCCATATCCCCAAAGCGATGATGGTGTCCATAGCTTTCCCCGTCGGTGGCGATGTGGACAATCTGCGGGTGGGAGGACTCCTTTGAGAAAGTACCTAGCAGCCTCTGGGCAAATAACTCCCCATTCCTTAGAAGTCCTTCAAATGCGACAGCACGAGACA
>CAZCCX010000044.1:0-11769 GCA_964497115.1 uncultured Desulfobacteraceae bacterium | reverse complement strand
TGTAGTAATCCAGACCCAAATCTGCCATCAGGAAAGCGAGAATGAGGATAAGAAATATGGCAACTTTTTGAATCTCCGTTTTGAGTCCGGAATAGCGCTTTTTCACTTCGAATTCGTCTTTCCTGAAATCAAAGCCCTGACCTGACCTGTCGTGACGCAGAGCGAGGGCCAAAGCGTTATCCATCAAGGCAGGATTCCATACCCGAGCCACATTACTCTCCATCTGCACGCTCTTGTCTCCACGTACGTTAACCTGTTCCACCGGCATATCCAGGAATTGCTCTAAGAGATCTCCTGTCCCCGGATACAGGGCCCCTATTCCGGTAAAGAAAACCTTTTCAGGGGAGATGTCGTCCCTTTTTGTCTGCCATCCAAAGGAATGAACGGTATTGAGAACCATTTTGCAAAAGGACTCTACACTAGATTCCATGTGCCTGAAAACCGGATGATCCGGCTGCTCATCGGTGTCGTATGATAAGGATTGAGCCACAGCGGCTCCATCAAAGACAAAAGAACGAATCAAGGCGATATGTCTTTTCAGAAAAAGGATCATCATTCCCCTTTTCGCACCGATTTCCAGGAAGAGTCCGTTATCCGGTGTTTCTTCCTGCTTGAGCAGCCAGGAAACCAAAGGGACACATCTGATTTCTAAGACCTCCGGTTCAATACCGTGGGTCTGTAATTGGGCGAGATATTCGGCAACATAGGCTTTTTTCACGCAAACACCCAGAATTTCACTCTCATCAGAGCGATCGACAAAAGTGAAATCCACAATCAAGTCTCCAATGGGGAGAGGGACCACCGTCTCCATTTCAAAAGGGAGTGTCTGTTTGATCTTTTTGGGCATCTTAAAAGGCATTTGGAGATTGCGGAAAAAGCCGCGTTCAGCTGGAATCGCAGTGAAATAGGCATCGCTCCCAAGGTCCATCTGTTCAAGAAGTCCCTTCAAAGTCTCCTCGACTCCCCCATCCTTGTCCATTGTAACCTGAGCGCAGGCCGTGACCTGGTATCCCTTTAACCCACTCAGAACCTGAACGGCAATGATGGCATCTTCGTTTATGTCAAGGCCTAAGATCTTCCCCGGCATGGTCTCTATCCTATTCTAATCTCCAAGACACGATTTTTATTGCGCCCTCTTTCCGCTCTACCAACCCTTCAACACGCTTACTCATGGTCTCCCTGATACCCGCTGATCGAATCTCAAAATAATGACTTGAGGTGGAGACAAGATGATCAATGGATACCTCACTGCTCATGCCTCGCACCCCACTATACCATGAAATCGAGCTCAAATCATTATCTTCGTCCTCGCGGTATGCGATCATCTCCTCCACCATCTCTTGATCCAAATACTCGGAAAGGGCACTGAGAACCAAGGGATGGGCTGTGTTGATGTTGATCTTGCCGTCACTCCCCTGCGTCGTCAGATAGGCTGAAATGCCAGGCCTCTCTTCTGTGCCGTAGAAGAGTTCTCTGCTGATTCCCCTGACAAGGAGAAGTTCCTCCAAAAACTCCAAAGGGGCATTCCTACAGGTATAGGGTCTGTCCAGCGTCTGATAAAAGGAGCTCTCCGCCCCAAAACCAGTCACCTCATGATCCGGGTCTATCCAGTCCTTCAGGGCATCTACAAGATCATCCACTGTTTCTTCGTCAAGATCGAATTCTTCACAACTCAAAAATCTGGTGAGAAGGTCTTTCTGTGTCATGTCATAGGTATACTCTCCCCCCTTCTCATCCGGTGCCTTGAGCAGTTGATTGATCTGAATCCTGCCTGAATGGTCTATGATCCGGACCTCAAGCCGACCATCCTCAAACAATGAACCTGAATTGGCAGAAAGGGCCCTGGAATCTGCCCAGTCTTCATGCAGAGAATCAAATTTATTCTCCGCGGCGGCGTCTTCATAAAGAACGGCTAGGGCATAATGAAATCCCGAGTTGGCTATGCTCCCCAGCCTCACACCGTCTCGAAGATTTGCAGCTGCATATAACTCAGAGGTCATGGAGGTATTGAACTGAAGGGTCACCGTCACGATCAGACTGATGATGAGCAGGGTCAAAAGGAGAGCAAATCCACCAGAGTCTTTATGAAGCCTTTTCATATCCCCCCTTGGCCATGGGAAGGGCAACACCTGTCACAAATTTGAGCGGCGCCTCGGAATTTGTCTTATTGACAAATTCCAGCACAATGGAGATCCTTATGGGTAATCTACCTTTCTTTTCGACTTCTGAGGAGTCCCAGCTCTCGTAAGCCTGCTCCTTATCATCATAGTAGATTAAATCGATCGCGTGAACGCCCTCACACAAAATCAATCCGCCATCTTTCTCCTTCTCTTGCTCAAGCTCCGATCTGTCTGACCGATAGAGGTCAAAACCAGCCTCGTCTTCTCCCTCGCGCGCTTTTACATAGTAGGTGATTTGGGCGATGCCGGCTTCTTTATCCTCTTCATCAAAGACAAGATGTGCTGTGGAGAAAAAACGAAGGGTATCCGCGCTCCGACCGTCAATTTCGTCTGATTCTCCCACAAATTCGGTGGACCAGAAACCCTCTTCTACTGATTCTTGGTCCTCCACAGGAGGGGAAACGTAAGTGGACTCCAAGTCTTCAATCATCCTTTCCAGGGCAATACGCGCCATTTGATATGCATCTGACTGAGACTCGGCCTGATCAATATTGCGAAAAGTTCCGGTATAGGCCGTATAGAGTGTTGTGAGCACAATGGAGAAGATGAAAAAGGCCAACAGGATCTCCAGGAGCGTGAAGCCCTTCCGATTCCTGAAGTTCATAAGACATGCTAACGCGATCCTGTCCATGGATCTATTCTCCCTTTGGAAAGAAACGATAGGTTTTCAGATTATACTGATAATGTTCACTCTCTTCCCAGGAAAGGGTCAGAGCCACTTGCCTAAGATGATTGGAGACATTCTCGGGATAGTCTAGGTACACATTGCCCACAGTGACCTCCCAGGCGTAGCCGGGAAAGTCCTCTCCAAAATCCCCTGATTCCGAACTCAATGTGACAAGGTTTTTGGCCTCGATCTCGGCCATCTTACCCTGGGCCAAAAGGGTGACTGTGGTATAGAATCTTGCTTCGCTTGCAAGAGACACACTCTGGGATTGTGACCCCAGTACCGCAGTTAGGGCAATGGCCAGGATGGCCACAGCCACCATCACCTCAAGGAACGTAAAGCCACAGTTCTTTTCCTTCCTTATATATCCTCGAATCAATAACCTCATAAAAAGTCCTTTTCGATCTTTTTATGACCGCGTCCACTCTTGTCCAAAACCGGTGCTGAAATTCAGGGGTTCCGAAGCATATATCGGAACCTGAAAATGCACAGCGAGCGCATTCTCCCGCTCAGAGAGCGGGACGTAGCGAGCGAATTACAGTAATAGACTTCCTTACATTTGGGAGATTCCCTGCGAGCTTGTCGGAGCATTGCGGAGATCCCGCCCAGTGGGGGCGGGGCTGCAGGGATCTTCAATTGCAATCAAATCTGACCAACATGTCAAATCAAGCACTTATGTCTACCGAAAACCGTTTTAAGATTCTTCTTGGACAGCAATGGACCGTGTCAAAAGTCCTCAAACTCTATATATTCTTCATGGATTTTGATTTTTCCCAAGAAAGGACTCAACACGAGGGTAAATACCCTGTCATCTTCTGAACCCAGGTGAATGACAGAAGGTTGGATATACCCCTTCTCGCTGAATCGTATCGCTGTCCGGCCGACCATTTGCTTGCCTTTGTCCCTGAACCAGACATCCAGGACATGAACCCCTCCCGGCAGGGCAAAGGCATTCTCGGCTGCGCGAGCCCGCTCTTCCTCACTCATGACCGTCGAGTCGATCCAGTACCGGTCTGATTCCAGATCAAAATGGAGAAAGCAGGTCTTATGTTCCCGAACAGCCTCGTCCTTCAGTCCCCTGATCAGGCCGATCATCTTGCGGGTCGATGCCTTCAGATCGTCTGTCACGATACCTGTCTGAAACCTCGGAATCGTCAAGACCATGACAATGCCGATAACGATCAGGATCACCATCAATTCAATCAGCGTAAATCCTTTGACTGTATGGCGTTTCACTTGTCTTGACTGAAGGCTATTCCAGTTCCCAATTATTGATATCCTTGTCAGGACCTTCTCCTCCCGGCTCTCCATCCGAGCCATAAGAGGACAGGTCAAAATCCGAGTTTACCCCCGGCGAAAGGTAGATATAGTCGTAACCCCACGGATCTTTAGGGACTCTCCTCTTTTCCAGATATCCTCCTTCCCGCCATTTCGGTGCTGGTCTTCCAATGGTCGGCGGCTCCACCAACGCCTGGATGCCCTGTTCAGTGGAGGGATAGAAACCATTGTCCAGCTTGTACATCTTTAGGGTTGTCTCCAGAGTTGCGATATCCATCTGGGCCCTCACCTGTTTGGCTTCTTCCGGTTTTCCCATAATCCTGGGCGCCAACTGCCACGCCAAGATGCTCAGGATCACAATGACGATTAGGATCTCGATGAGAGTAAACCCTTGTTCTTCTCTTTTTGTCTCAGCCATTCTTTTTCTCCCCAATTTACGTCTCAAAAACCTCACGACCATTTGACGTCAAACAGCAATTATTCACATTATAAGGTTGATGCGTTCGCAAAAAGTCCGCTTTGCCTTTTTTCTGTCATTCCCGCGAAAGCGGGAATCCAGGCATTCCAAGATGTTATGGACTCCCGCTTTCGCGGGAGTGACGGCTTTTCGACTTTTTACAGGACCATCAAGGTTATTCACCCAATCAGCCCACCCCCAGTCGCACTCCAGCAGGACTATTGAGGACGAGTTGTGAGGGAAGCAAACTCAATTCGCTCACAGTTTTTGCTGCTGTCTTTTTCTTGATGCAATCAACGGACCATTTGGTTCATCTCAAAAATAGGCAGCAGGATGGCGAGAGCAATAAACAGAACCACAACAGCCATGGCTACAATCATGGCCGGTTGAAGCATGGAGGTCATGGCCATGATTCGGGATTCCGTCTCCCGTTCATAAATGTCCGCAATTTTGTGAAGCATCTTTTCCAACTCTCCGCTCTGCTCGCCTACGGAAATCATCTGCATCGCGATAGATGGAAACCAGACACTTTGTGAGAGGGGAGCAGAGAGGCTCTTTCCCGCTTGAATCTCTTCCACGGCCTTGTCAATCACATCCGCGATGAGCCGATTATCGATGATATTACGAACAATCTGAAGGGCGGTTAAAAGAGGAACGCCACTATCAAGCAGGCTGCCGAGAGTACGTGCGAATCTCGCCAGAGCCATCTTGTGGTTGATTCCCCCGATAACAGGAACACGTATCTTGATCTCGTCCCAGATGTAACCACCCTTTGAAGTCTTGCGAAACTGGTTCATTAATATGATAACCACCGCAAGACCCGCGAAAAGGAGCCACCAGAAGCGCTTAAGGAAATCGCTTAGGCCGATTAAAATGATCGTAGCCAGCGGGAGCGTTTGCTCCATATCGGTGAACATTTTCGTAATCTCGGGAACAACCTTGATAATCAGGAAAAGGAGGATCGCCGTTCCGAGACAGGTCATAATGATCGGATAGACCATAGCCGCCTTGAATCGTCCCCTCAAAGCCTCTTGAGCTTCACTGTATTCGGCCAGACGATCCAGAACCAGGTCCAGGGACCCCGAGGCCTCGCCGGCCCGGACCATATTGACATATATTTGGGAAAACGCCTTAGGATGCTGAGACAAAGAAACGGCAAGGCTGTTCCCCTCATTAACGGATTCCTTGACATGGGCCATGATCTTTTTGAGCAAAGGATTGGTGAGCTGGGATATCAATGCCTCCAACGACGATACGAGGGTGATCCCCGCCCCTAACAGGGTGGAGAGTTGTCTGGTAAGGACCGAAAGCTCTCCCGGTGTGACCCGTCTGAGAAGTGTTGAAACAGTGGCTGAGCCGGAGACCTGGTCTTTGGGCCTGTCCGTGGTCTCTTTCACCTCTACGGGAAATACCCCGGAACCACGCAGTTTTTGCCGGGCAGCCACAGCACTGTCGGCATCAATAATGCCACTGACGTTCTTTCCCGCCTTGTTAAGGGCGGTATATTCGTAGACAGGCATAATTCGAAGGATACGGGTCTGTTATCGGTTGGAAATTTCCCGAAGTGTTCTCCGGCGTTTGTATCACAGTTGAGAAAAAAACGAAATATTGTTCAGTATTTTCGCTCGGTTCCTGTTTTTTGTCAACTCTATGTGAAAATAGGGCTAAACCGTTACTTGAGTCTGTGTACGGCAGACCTGGTCTCGGTTCTTGACTTATTTCCTGGTCTACATTAGGTTTTTTCATGGTTTCCTTAATCGCGACAAGAACCTTGTTGCGGAGAAAAACATATGACTGTTTCAAGCAAGAAGCCTCTTTGTTTGTGTCTTTTGTGGTTTCTCATTATGACCAGCTGTTCCACCGCTACAGACGGCCAAGGGGAGGGATCGCGTTTCAGTCCGGGATTACAACTTATCTCTATCTACAAAAACCATATTTCGCCCGTGGACGGTGATCGCTGTCCAAGCTATCCCACCTGTGCGTCCTATGCGGAGCAGGCCTTTCAGAAGCATGGTTTTATCATGGGATGGATGATGACCGTTGACCGCCTGATTCATGAAGGCAATGAGGAAGCCTCCGTCTCCCCCTTTGTTAATATGGATGGGGACGTGAGAATCTTTGACCCTGTGGAGAACAATGATTTTTGGTGGGACTCGCGAGAAGGAGACGATCATGACTAAACGCGTCCGTTTTTTCTGCCTTTTCTTTGTGATCTCTCTTTCACATTCTCCATTCGTCTTCTCAGATCAGATTGTTATCGATAGTGAGGATCAATATCGGTTTGCTCAAGCCGCCTTGGACAAGGGAGAACACCTTCGGGCTATCGCGGAGTTTGAGCGCTTTGTCCACTTTTTTCCGCAAGACGAAAAGGTTCCCGAAGCCCGCTACCGGATTGGTCTTTGTTACATCATGGCAAAGGACCATGATTCAGGCAGAAGAGTCTTAGAAGACGTTTACATGGAGTATTCGAGCGCGCCTGCGGGAGGGAAGGCCCTTTTTTTGATTGGAGAATCCTATTACGAAGAGGGGCTCATAGAGGAGGCGGAGCGTTACTTCAAAAAGGTCGTTGAGGCGTATCCACACCTGGAATTGAAGAATTGGGCCCTTTACAGGCTCGGGTGGAATTGGATGAAACAGGACAAATGGGGGGAGGCATCAGAGACCTTCATGAAGGTGAAAGAAGAGAGCCCTTTATATGCCCATTCACGAGATCTCTCAGGAATAAGTCTCAAAGGAGAAGCCTTGCCCCGTAAGAATCCTACCACTGCCGGGATCTTGTCCGGCATCCTCCCCGGTCTTGGACACGTCTATTGTGACCGGTATAAAGATGGGACGGTGGCACTGCTCCTCAATGGGCTGACCATATGGGCGAGTCTGGAGGCCTTTGATAAAGACCTTGACGTGCTGGGCGGAGCCCTAATGTTTTTGGAACTGGGTTGGTACACGGGGACCATCTACAGTGCCGTGAACAGTGCTCATAAGTATAATAGAAAGGTCAGAAACGATTTCCGGCGAAACCTGCCGGACCGGATAAACCTTGGCCTCTTCTCCGCCATGGACGGCAGTACGGGCGTGGCCTTGAAGATAGATTTTTGACCTTTCGCAATGTCCTTTGTCCGTGGTCCGTCGTGTGTTCTTCTTTTGCCGTTACTAAGGAGTGCATTAAGCACCCGACATAGGAATGGCAAAAATTGCCATAACCTCTTTAATCTGATAGATTTGATCTATGAGAAGAGTTGCTTATCAAAACCGTGTGGCCAAGTTGAGGGAAAAACTGGCCGGCATTGCTTCTGATACCCTCTGGATTATTCAACCCGAAAACAGGCGGTATCTTTCCGGATTTAAGGCCATAGACACCCAGATAAACGAATCCTCCGGATCACTCCTCATCACGGAAAAAGATGCCCTTTTGGTGACAGACTCCCGATACACGACAGAGGCTGAAAAGCAAGCCCCGGACTTTGAAGTGATTACTCAAAAAAAGGGACTCCAAGAAAGCCTGCCCGCCATCCTGGCCCGTCTGGGCACGAAGAACCTTGGGTTTGAAGAAGACTTTATCACCTGGGCTCTTTTTAGAGAACTGAAAAAGAACCTGAAAAGACTATCCTCGCCCATCCGCCTTACTCCTATAAAGAGGCTGGTGGATGAGATGAGAGAGATCAAGGAGAAATCTGAGATAAAGGCCATAGAGGCCAGCGCCGACTTGATGACCGAAATCCTCTCAGAAGTCATACCCACCCTGAAACCCGGCCGGACGGAAGAAGAAATTGCCTGGCAGATCGAAGGGTTGGCCCACGAGGGCGGGGCGGATGGTCTCGCCTTTGCCTCCATCGTGGCCTCAGGACCCAACGGGGCTTTGCCCCATGCCGTACCCACAGATCGAAAGATAAAGGCCAAGGAGCCCATTATTTTGGATGTGGGTTTGAAACTGGATGGATATTGTTGCGATATGACCCGGACCATATTCCTGGACACACCAGGGCCCAAGTTCCGAAAAATCTACCGAACCGTCCTTGAGGCTCAACAATGCGGCTTAGAGAGAGTCTTAGCCGGGGTCAAGAGTTCTGATCCCGATACCTCAGCCAGAGATGTGATCAAAGATGCGGGTTTTGGGGGATATTTCGGCCATGCCCTAGGGCACGGTGTGGGACTGGCAACCCATGAAGGGCCAAGACTTTCTCCAGACAAACCGGTCAAGCTCAAGCAAGGGATGGTCGTCACGGTGGAGCCGGGAATTTATATTCCGGGCAAAGGAGGAGTTCGACTGGAAGAGCTGGTGGTCATTGAGAAGCAAGGCTCAAGGATCCTGACAAAAGACCGGCATTATTATGATTTTACCGACTTATGATTGTGCCCCTCGTCTGTTGCCAGTGGCCGGCGGCATTCTCTATTATGTAGAATCGTGAAGTGACTTTATGAAGGGATGAACGGACTGACAATGAGCACTCAAGCCGACATTTTGGCTGATCAATTCATCAACCACTTACGGGTGGAAAGGGGGCTGGCAGATAATACCATCCAATCCTATAGCCGGGATCTATTCCGGTTCTTCGACTTCTTAAAAACCAAAGATCTTTCACCTCTTCGCGCCACTCAGAACGATATGAGAGACTATATGGGCAGTCTTAAGCAGACCTTGTCTGCAAGAAGTTGTGCCAGAAACCTCTCTGCCCTCAAAATGTTCTTCCGGTTTCTCGTTTCTGACGGAAAGATCAAAAGCAGCCCGGCAAGACTCCTGGGGGCGGCAAAACTGTCCCAAAGACTTCCGGGGGTTCTAAGCCGCCAGGAAGTGGACTCACTTCTCTCTCAACCAGATGGCTCCAATCACCTGGGACAGAGAAACAAAGCCTTAATGGAAATCCTCTACGCCACGGGGTTGAGGGTGTCTGAGTTGGTGGGTCTCAAGCTATCAAATGTTAACCTCGAAGCAGGTTATGTAAGGATGATGGGAAAGGGCTCAAAAGAGAGGATAGTCCCTATGGGTTCCAAAGCCCTGGATGTCCTCAAGGCCTATCTGTCTGAAGGGCGACCGAGGCTGTTGAAAGGTAGAAGCTCTTCTTACCTTTTCTTGAATCTAAGGGGAAGCCCCATAAGCAGACAGGGATTCTGGAAGGTCATCAAGAAGTATGGAAGGAGTGCGGGGATCAAAAAGGAAATCACTCCTCACAAACTCAGACACTCATTCGCAACTCATCTTTTGGAAGGTGGAGCCGATTTGAGATCGGTTCAGATCATGCTGGGACACGCGGACATATCCACAACTCAGATTTATACTCACGTCAGCAGGGAAAGGCTGAAACAGGTCCACGAAAGATATCATCCAAGACCTTGAGTGACCTTCTCCCCCCCTGTTCCCTGTTGATGGGATGTCACAACGTTTTTGTGAGCGAGCAAACATGGCTCCGCCATCATAGGCACCTGCGTGCAGCAGATCATGTGTAAATCTCCTGTCTGAGGAGGATTATCATGGAACATGAAGATCACACCAAGCTGGCAGAAGAAGTCAAAGCATTGCGAAAGAGCCTGGCCAAAAAAAGTCGGGAAACTGAAAACCTGAAGATAGAAAACCTTTTTATGGAAACGCTTTTCGACGGCATTAACGAAGAGATCCTGGTCCTTGATCCTGACTACAATATCCGGGATGCGAATAAGGCCTTCTTAAAACAGTACGGTGTCAGGAAATCCCAGGTGGTGGGCAAGAAATGCTACCAGGTCAAACGGCGATCCAATGTTCCTTGTACTTCGGAAGAAAGCCCCTGTCCTCTCGCTCGCGCCAAGGAAACAGGAGAAATGGTGGAGGTCCCTCGCTTTGACTGGGATGATGGAACTGAGATGAAAGAGCTTCACCTGATCATATACCCTATCAGGTTGAGGGGAAAGAAGATCAAATATTTTATTGAGGTTGCTAGAGATGTTTCTGAATCCAGGCGTTTGATCAGACAACTCCAAAGTTCTGAAAAGAAATTCCGGGCCATTCTTGATACGGCAACCGATGCTATACTCGGGTTAGACAGTCAGCATAAAATCATTCTTTTCAATAATGCGGCCCGAAGAATCTTTGGGTATTCAAGTGAGGAAGTATTGGGTGCGGATCTTAGCCTCCTCATTCCTCCCAGATCCGGTGTTAATCAGAGGTATATAACCCAGTTTCTAGGTCAGAAAGAGTCAGATCTTATTGGAAAGACCGTGTCGCTGATGGGCATTCGTAAAGGTGGAGAAGAATTTCCCATTGAACTCAGCCTCTCTCTTCTGGTGCTGGACGACGGGATGACCTTTACGGCGTTCATCAGGGATCTCACGGAACGCCGACTCCTGGAGAAGAAGCTCCTTCAATCGGAGCGTCTGGCCGCTGTGGGACAGGCCGCAGCCCATGTTGCCCACGAGATCCGGAATCCACTGATGATCATAGGGGGCTTTTCCAGTCAAATAGGACAGCGCCTGGAACACGCAAAGGATATCCAAAAATCAGAACTCATTCTAGATGAGGTTCGAAGGCTCGAAGGACTGGTTGCCAATCTGGGTGATTTCACCAAGGAATACACCCTGGTGAAAAGGCCTGCGAATATCAACACGGTTCTGTTGGATGTTTTGGAGATCATGGCAGAGATATCTTCTTCAGAAAAATATGAATTCAAGAAGAACCTTTCTCCTGAGGTGGCTGAGATCCATTGTGACCCTGATAAGCTGAAACAGGTATTTATCAACATCATCACAAATGGGCTTCAAGCCATGAGTGACGGGGGTGTGATAAGCGTGTCCACAGAGAAGGTCCCCAATGGGATAGAGGTGAGAATAGCGGATGAGGGGCCGGGAATCCCTGAGGAGGATTTGGAGCATATCTTTCAGCCCTTCTATACCACCAGAGAAAACGGGTCAGGCCTTGGCCTTTGCATATCATACAAGATCATTGAGATTCACCACGGCGATATATGGGCGATCAGGAACCCGGATAAGGGGGCTTCGTTTATTATTCAACTTCCTGCTCCCTAACCCCACACTCCTCTTCATTCATTATGAAGATCCGATCTCGGAGAGAAGGCCCTCTTCGTTATGGAATTTCTATACAATAAGCAAGCAATTCTTTTATTTGGTTTGACTCACGTCTTATGAATTGCTATAATTATTCGATTGCCGCGGGGTGGAGCAGTCTGGTAGCTCGTCGGGCTCATAACCCGAAGGTCGATGGT
>CAZCCX010000043.1:0-11774 GCA_964497115.1 uncultured Desulfobacteraceae bacterium | reverse complement strand
GTCATAATGGCAATGAAATCGGAAGGATGACACTCAAGTCCATCAGCGTATTCTCCCATATTATCCACGACGATCTCCAGTGCATCAGGGAATCTGTCACGATTCGCAAATTCTTCGCGATCATCGATAACCGTATACTCAAACCCCACCTGATAGGCCAGGCTTGCCAGAGCTAGACCCACATGCCCCGCTCCAAAGATAAACAGGTGGTTCTGTATACTGAGCGGTTCAATAAAGAATTCCATCATTCCGTCGCAGATCATCCCAGTGTCTTCGTTCGAAGGATCATTCAAATCATGGGAGTCTATGATACATTTCCTGCTCTTGATGCATTCCTTTGCTTTCTCAACAACAAGGGCTTCCACCGAAGCCCCACCCACTGATCCAATAATTTCACCGTTGGCAATAACGATCATCTTACTGCCAACCTTTCTTGGGGTCGATCCTTCGGCCTTAATGACCGTCACCAGGGCCGAAGCCTTATGACCCTTCTGCACCTCCAAAATCTTTTCAAACATATTCTCCATAATTAGGGACTCTCCAAAACCTATTCCCAAAGCAGATTCTCGATGCTTCAAGTTTCTTTTTAGCAGATTCAATATTGTAGAATATGGCTTTTTCTTAAAACAACAGGTTTCCACTGCAAAGTCAAGAAAAAGCAAAGGAGGAGGTTATTGGGTTAATAGACCTAGATTATGTCAATCCGGCCGGCACTTGTCGAAAACCCCGAAACAGCCTCTTGACGCCTGCATGTCTATGGCTTAATCTATGATTTCGCAGAAGTCAGAATACTCGTTGATGGTATTATAGATACCCCCACTCAACGGGGGGCCGTATCCAATGTCTCCACAAGAGAAAAGGGTTATTTTCCCAAAAAATGCTAACGACACATTTACGGGACGAGAATGAAACACTTAATAGGTGCACATACATCCATTTCTGGTGGTGTATCCATATCGATAGACCGCGCAGAAAAACTCGGTTTTACTGCAATCCAAATCTTCACAAAGAATAACAGTCAGTGGGATGCAAAGCCACTCTCGAATATGGAGATAGAGCGTTTTAAAAACAAACTAAACAAATCCCATATCAAATTTATTCAAGCTCACGATTCCTATTTGATTAACCTTTGCGCAAAAGATAAGGTCCTCCTGAAGAAATCGAGGGCGTCATTCAGCGAAGAATTGGAACGGTGTGAACAATTGGGGATTCCCTACCTTAATTTCCATCCCGGAGCTCATGGCGGACAGGGAGAGGATGATGGGCTAACGATCATTGCAGAATCGATCAATATCGCCCATGAAAAAACGAAAGACTCTAATGTCGGCAGCATGCTTGAAACGACGGCCGGTCAGGGGACATCCCTCGGCTATAGATTTGAGCATCTCAGAAAGATAATGGACAGGGTGGACAAGCCTGAAAGGATGTCGGTCTGCATCGATACAGCTCATATCTTTGCAGCAGGATATGACATTAGATCTCCAAAGAAATACAAACAGGTGATGAGGAAATTTGATGACATTATCGGCCTGGATCTATTGAAAGCCTTTCATATGAACGACAGCAAGAAAGAGTTGGGCAGTCGTGTAGATCGTCATGAGCATATCGGCAAAGGATTTATCGGAAAAGCTGGATTCAAGAACATCATGGGTGATAGGAAAATCGCAAATGTACCCAAAATTCTGGAAACTCCTAAAGGCAAAAGACAATTAGAAGACTTAAAGAACATTAAGGTCCTACTAAGTCTATCACGATAGTCAACAACACAGCTTGCCAGACTATTTGTCAACAGCAAAGATATGCCCCTCATTCCCTCACTGTTCTCAGTCGCTCAAAAAAGGGGGATCAGAACAGCGTCTAATGCTGTTTCAAAAAAATCATCACCCACAGAGCTTCTTATAATGTATTTTACCTCAATGTGTTTTGAACAACTTGTCTATATATCCACTCACATTGGAATTCGATAGCAGGAGTCTAAGAAACCAACCAGATAAGGTTCGATACAGGACCAATTATTGACCCATAGATGTATTTCGAGTAGAATATTACCTAAATACACAATAAATATTAGATGGTTATACATGACGGCCCATGCCATGGGGTGGGACAGAAAGAAGTGTCTTGTGGCGAGAATGGATGGCTATGTAACAAAGTCGATACAGGCAGAAGAGCTTTTCCAGGTAATTGAGAGATTGAACGAGGAAGAACCTTGGCTAGGCCTTCACTGTCAAGCTCCGGAATCTGATTAGTTTCTGGATGCCCAAGACAGTCGGGAGAGAAAACAATGACGTGTCTTGAGAGAATGGGGAAGAACATGACAGGTGGAGCCGTCGCGAACAACATTTTCCCAGTGTTTGTGGGCACTTACTACCAACGTCTCGAGGGACTGGTTACGGCCGGGATACCCGGTTCTCTATTCCAGCCCGGCATAAGCAGAAAGGATATGTCATGACAAAGAAAGCCACTCGTCGTTATACCCGCCTGGTGAACAGGTCGCTCCAATACAGATTCCTGGCCACGATCCTCATCTATAGCACGATCCTTGTTCTTTTTTTGGCGCTGGTCATTTTTGTGCCGGATATTGTTCAGATGGCGGACCAAAACAGGAATCTGGATTTGAGGGCAGATGCTGCGGACAGATTACTTTCCAAGCACATCTGGGTTTGGCCCGGCGCTTTCGTCATTATCCTCATTATTTCCTTTCATTCGTTTCGCTCCTTTTTCCGCGTGGCCGGTCCCCTGAATCGATTCCACGCGGTTTTAGATCGGGTGGCCAGAGGAGACGTGAGTTGTTCTATGAAAATAAGGGCCAAGGATTATCTGGGCCAGGAGGCAGAGACACTCAATGAGATGTTGCGGGTGCTGGTTGAGAAGCTGGGAGGCATTCAGCAGACAGGGGAAGACGCGTTGGAGTCTCTCAAGGAATTGGAAAATCATGCGATCAGAGAATTCAAAGAAGATGACACCTATCAGGTGCTTTTTGATGTGCATCGCCAGCATCTGGAGAGGCTGATGAAAACTGCGCAGTACTTCCATTTACAGAGAGCTGAGCCGGCAGCAGTGGAAAAGCTGGAGAACAGTCACACAGGCTCAAACTGAGTGGGAAGATCTCGTTTTCTAAAATGCGGTGGACTTTTCTAACGTCTGTTTAGGAGTATATCTCTTTTTTTGAAAACAAGCAGGACATCTTTCGTGGATCAGTTCCCAAAATTGCCCAATGAGCAAGGTGCGGGCTTTACATTGTTAGAGCTGATAATAGTGGTCGCCATTATTGGTACACTTGCTGCCATAGCGGTGCCCGTTTATTACGTTTACATCGAAAAGGCCAAAATAGCCAAAGCGAGCGCAGATATTCGCATCATGGAAAAAGAGATCATAGGCTTCCAGTTAATTTCCGAAGACAGACAGGACGATGGTACCAGTGGATTGCCCGATTCCCTTGCTGATATTGGTCGTGGGGATTTTCACGATCCCTGGGGCAACCCTTATCAGTATGCCAACCATGACAATATACCAAAAGGAGCACGACGGAAATACAAAAGCACGGTGCCATTGAACACGGACTTCGATCTTTACAGCATGGGTCCGGACGGAATGACAGCTGCTCCCATCACAGCCAAAGCCGGCTATGATGATATCATCCGGGCCGGCGACGGGGAATATGTAGGGCCGGCTTCGGAGTATTAGCAGGCACTGAAATCATGAAGATGGATTTATCATTTATAAAGCGCAAGGTGGCCAGACGAATTTTTGTTCAATTTGTCTTATGTGCTCTGGTGCCCATCATAGTGTTGGCCATCGTCTCCTTTTTCCAGGTGAGGGCCGAACTCGAAAAGCAGGGGCAAACCCGGCTCCACGAGGCAACCCGGTCTCTGGGCACGTCCATTTACGAACGGCTTCTCAATCTCGAAAATGACCTGAACATTCTGTCCCTGGAAATACACTCAGGTTCTGGTGATCAGGCCCGAGGAATCGAGCAGAAGTATGTCGAACATATGCAAAGGCCTTTGGAAGCACTGGCACTGGTCACTGATACTGGGGAGACGATTTCTTTTTTTGGCAAAGCACCCGCTCTGCCGAAAAGAAGTGCGAAACAGGAGAGACATTTCTTATCTGGAAAAGCCCTGGTGTTTATCTCAACCGATAACGACGGCGGATTTCACATCTACATGATGAGGCCCGTTGACCCCCCAAACCCTGAAAGGGAGATACTTATTGGGGAGTTGAATTCCATGTACCTCTGGGGACTGGATGAACACAAGGCCCTCCCTGCCATGACAGAACTCTCTGTGCTGGACAGAATGAACAGCGTCATATTCTCAACAGTTTCAGTTCCTTCGGAATTCAGCCATCGACCAGAGTTCAGAGCGGGCCGTTCGGGTATATCCCACTTCGAGTGGAAGCACAGAGGCGAGCCGTATCAGGCGGCCTACAGCTCTATTTTCATGAACTATACCTGGGCTTATCCGAAGTTGACCATTGTGATGAGCACACCTAAACAGCATATATTCGCACCGATTGCCTTTTTCGAGAAGATATTTCCGCTAGTTTTTCTTCTGTCTCTCTGGATAGTGTTGCTTCTAAGTTCCATTCAGATTCGGAGAACCACCGAGCCGCTGAAGGAACTAACCGAGAGTACGCGGCGGATTTCCAATAAGGACTTTAACAGTCGGGTATCGGTAACCAGCGGGGATGAGTTTGAGGAGCTGGGGACGTCCTTCAACGATATGGCAAGGCAATTGGGAAGACAGTTCGAGGCCCTGGCCACGATCGGGGCAATTGAACGGGCCGTCCTCTCGTCTCTGGATACAAGAATAATACTTGATACGGTCACCAGCCATATGAGGGAGATTTTCGACAACGACGTTGTCAAGGTTACGCTGCTCGACTCCAAAAAGAAGAACTCGGCCACCTCCTATGTGGAGGGGGTCAATTCCGAAATGGAAGACTCCCCTGCAAACCTTGCGCTCTCTTCGGAAGATATACAAAACCTCAATGACAATCGGGAAATGCTGTCAATAGACAGAAAAGAGGGTTTTCCCAGCTATCTAGAACCCCTTGCCAAAGATGGCGTGCAGGGATGTGTGGTTTTTCCTCTTTTCGTTAAAGGAGCCCTGGCGGGCTTTATTGCCCTGGGGTTGCGAGATCTTGAACGAAACGAAACGGATGACCTGCAGCAAGTCCGCCAGATAGCCAATCAGGTCGCTGTGGCCCTGGCAAACGCCCAGCTACTCGAAGATCTTGATCTGCTTAACTGGGGCGCCCTGAGGGCCCTTGCCCGGACGGTTGACGCGAAATCTCCCTGGACTGCCGGTCATTCCGAGCGGGTGGCAAAGGTGGCAATAGAAATCGGGCGGGTCTTGGGACTCTCCACTGATGAAATTGAAAATCTTCAGCGCGCCGCACTGCTGCATGACATTGGTAAAATCGCGACACCTGCCAGTATTCTTGACAAGCCCGGGAAACTGACCGATGAGGAACGGCAGGTGGTGGAAGCACATCCAACCACGGGGGCACGCATCTTGGAGCCGATTGAGGCCTATGCATCTGTAATACCGGGTGTGTTACAGCATCATGAACGCTACGATGGAAAGGGTTATCCCAACGGCTTGGCTAGAGAGGAAATCAGCCTGACCGGCCGGATCATGGCAGTGGCCGATGTCTATGATTCCCTTGTTTCCGACCGACCATACCGGCCCGGTATGGACAAAGAGCGGGTGCTCAAGATTATCAAGAAAGAAACAGGCACATATTTCGACCCCAATGTGGTAAGGGCATTACTGGTTGTCGTAAATCAGGACAGCGAAATGGGAAGAGACTATGGAAAAGAAGAAAGACTTGCAGCGATTGCGGCATCCTGATTCAACCCGGCATGCCGGTGAAGGATTCCTCATGACATCGGAGTGGATTTTCTTAGTGGTTCTTGCGTTCCTGACAAACCTTGGATGTTCGTCAAATGAAATCAAGGACCTTCCCCAGGAGGTGCTGGGCCATTGGGAAACAGAGACGCCGAAATATGCGGGTTTCTCCTTCGAGTTGAACGAAGAGACCATCACTTTTACGGATTTAAACGCGGAAAAAGGAATAGAGTCATATATTATAGAGAAGCGGACCAAAGAGCTGGATAATGAGAATAGCATTTTCTACGTGGTCCATTATGAAAATGAGGAAGGGCTTGAATTGAAATTTGCCTTTTATTATGAACCCTCAGGGAGCGGCAAAATAATATTAAAAAACCAGAAAACAATTAAGTGGACCAGAGTTCCTGAATCATAAAAATCAATGCCAGCAGTTGTGCCTGACAGAAGATTGGATGGAATACTAACTGGGTAAGAAGAAAATCCTTTTCAACTAGATTTGCGGGGTCATACTTAAGTGGATGGCCTTTACCCACGCCAACCGGGCTACACCCATGTCTCCCAAGTTGTTATTCGATTCACATATGTCGATTCCTTTTTGACTCTCATGCCAGCGATGATTTTCGATTTTGCTCTAGAGTAATGAGTAAGTCTTCGTTGTCAGCATCGTAGTCGGTTTCACCCCATCTGGGAGCGGCAGATAAAGGTATACAGACGAGTACTTCCTCAATCTGCGGGAGGGTCATGAATCCCATATCGAAGAATATCGTCCCGATGAGTCTGTGCTTTTTACCCTCCATATCTTCTCTTTCCTGGATCTCCAATGCTTCCATCAGTTGGTCGAAATTGATAAAGCCTTTTCCCACAGCTGTGGTGCCAAAATGTTTTTCGAGTTCTTCTATCGCCATTTTGCCCATTCCTCCTCTTATACAAACGATCTACTTCAGGATTTTCCTCCTTCTGTGTATCCAAAGGGGACACTCCTCTTATGGTTTCGTGACTATAACAGCAAAGATCATACCAGTTAAACATGCCCATCAAAAAGAATGTATAAACCATTGATTTCAGATAGTTATGCTTTAGATAGGCCCAAACAACAATAACGTGAGTAGAGCGTTGCCATTTTAATGAGAAGATTTTTCCCAACTTATGGCAAAGGCTCATACTTTTGAACGTGTGACAGATGAGACTGAAAGGGGACTAATAGGCAAAAAAAACAGGAAGGTCTCGCTTACCGGATGTATTGTGAATAGCTCATCGATTTAACATTGCCTTGTAATTTGTTACCTGTCAGCCTCGTTTCAATCGTTTTTTCTGACAAGATTTTTGGATGCTATCATACGTAATTAAGTCATTTATATGGAGTCATTGGATTTTGTTAGGACTGAGGATCGTAATCTTCACTTTGGGCAAAGTATAGAGTAGGCCCTAATGAGTCTTTACACGACACCTTTGTCCTCCCCTGACTCCTCTTCACGAAGCACGCCGAATATCAAACCGTAGAAACTGTCATGTTGAGTCATATACTTCCAGCCCAACTGGGTATAACATTTTTGACAAACCTGAATCTGCCATGCATACCCCGGGAACCAGGAATATCCATGTGAGACTCTCTCCACTCCAGTGCAGCCGGGCGCATTTCTAAAACAACCCAGCTTAACAGGATAGCCTAAGTTGCCGAATGAATGGTCGTGGCGGCCTCGAACATCAATCTTTTCAGACACCTTTGTGACAAGATGCCTACAGGAGGCACAGACCAGGCTCTTTTGTCCCGCTTTTCCCCCATCTTCATCCTCAAAAATCGAAGGCCTCTTTTCCAGGTAAGTCAAATGATCCGATTCACCCCAGGAATTGTTTCCTAAAGAGATTGGTGTGGCCTCCTTTGACTCTATGTCAGTTTGATTTAGTGTCATGAATAGAGAATACTCCTTTGTCTGGAAGTTCTATAAAACAATGCCTTCCCAGTGAAAACTGGGCAGACTTGAAAACGAAGACTATGATCGGCGTTTGTGCATAGTCAGTCGAGAGAGGAGTCTTCATCTGAATCAGCTTCGAAGTGGGCCCTGCGGCGAGAGACAATAAATACATAACAGACTGCAAGCAAAGGGAATGGCAGAAAGCCTCGTTCAAAATCTCCTTTGAAAAAAGAATAGGTGCTATAACCTATCAGGAAAAACAATAACACAATTAGGAACACTGAGAATGTTTTGCTCATCCTATCTTTCCCTTTCCTCAACAGTTAAAACCCTTCCCCCTCTGTCTGGGTCGGCATGCCGGAATAATGCACATGAAAAGTCTTCCATAAATATGACTGTATCATATGGTGTATGTCAAGCGGTTTCCTTTATCCAAACCCGGCCCAACAACCTGGAAAGACATGAAAAAGGGGCCTGCCTCTAAAACATCGGATGCGGCTTCATATCTTATGGACGGAAAAAGGGGTATTAGAATGAGTTTTTCCCGTGAGACGGTGTCTAACAGGATAAAAGAGGCGTTCTTGAACAGTTTTTGATCACAGCCAATTCCCGGTTTCAAGAGGAGGAGACATCATGAATAAGAATATATTGTGGACCATTCTCTTGTCGGCCTTTCTCATATGCGCGGCACAACCCGCCTACGGTTCCATCCTCATCGGTAGGATCACCCATGTGGAGGGAAAAGTATTGACCTACGGTGAAGATGAAGAAGATTGGGTGGAGGTCGGATCAAACACCCCCGTAGGGGCAGAAGACGGATTCTACACTAACAAAGGCGCGAAAGCTGAATTGGTCTTTCCCAACAACAGCATGCTCCGGATTGGAGAGGCGACCGAAATGGAGATCCTGAGAATCGAGCAAGAATCCACCGAAGTCTATATCCGAACCGGAATCGTCAGGGTTTACAGTCAAGGTCTTGATACTGTGGTGAAAGTGGGAACGGCCATGGGATATGTCGAGATTCCCCCCCAAGGAATAGGGGATTTCTTTGTGGATGATTGGTCTACTGAGATCGTCCCCCTTCAGGAGGATATCCTCTTTCACAAGACGGCAGGAGCGGGCGCGCCTGAAACCTATAAACTACGTGCCGGCTCCAACTCATTGATTCTCTCTGTCAGGCATGTTGAGACAGGAACGGCGCTTGCCAATACGCCATGGGACAGGTGGTGTCTGGAGAGAGACACGGTCCTTAAAGAACAGGCAGCAATACGCTCCGCTCATTTGCCCTCCAGCCTTCAGGTCTATTCCCATGAACTTGAACCTTATGGGGAGTGGGAGAGGATGAAATATCGGGACTACTACCACTGGTTCTGGCGGCCAACTCGCGTGAGCATAGGATGGACACCATTCGTTACGGGCCGGTGGAATCGATGGCACCGAGAGCATGTATGGATATCCGCCGAACCGTGGGGATGGTGCACGCATCATTACGGAAACTGGGTCAACCTGCACGGCGCATGGTGGTGGACCCCCTATATCCATATGGGTGTTTCCTTTCCGGGTATCAGGCTGGTTGATTTTCATATCGAATTTGGCAGCTCGTTCAGACCCTTCTGGCATCCGGGGCGGGTCGCATGGGTTTCCACAACGAGTCATGTGGGATGGATTCCTTTGGCTCCATGGGAGTCATACTACGGATGTCACAACTGGGGGCCGCGTACGGTGGTGGTGAAGAATAGAGACAGGCCGAAAAACCAAAACCGCATAAGCCACTACGCCTATCGGGACCATTCCGTGATTGTTCCTCAGAAGGAATTCAGGCGCGTCAGTCCCAATACACAACATGATTACAGGAAGTTGATGGTGACGGGTGTCAAAAGGAACACCCTATTGAGAGATTCCAAACCCACATACGGACACCACAGAATGGCTAGGGTGAAACAGGATGTCCGTAAAGGAAAGAACAATGATACAGCCAAAAGGCAGCAAATCATCACGAAACCGAATACATTCAAGTCTTCTACTCCTCCCGTGAGGGTCTCGAGGGGAAGGGCTCTTTTGAGACCAGAGAAGAAGACAACACTTCCTCGCAAGGAGACAGGGGATAGGACCACAAAGGTCACGAAAAGGCGCCCCCTGGCCTCAAGCAATCCGAAGTCAGGAGTAGAAAAGTCTCCTCAGGTTTCAACCGCGCGTCCGCCACGGCAGCCCTTGATAAAACAAGAGGACTCTACACGCCGGAAACTTAAACAAACAAGGCCTAAGCAAAGCGCAAGGGAGTCTTCCTCTCTTCCGCGCGCGCAACATATTGAGAAGAAGACCGTGCCTTCAAGAAGTGGGCTATCTATGATGAGCCAGCCCTCAAAGAATCCTCAA
Organism: uncultured Desulfobacteraceae bacterium; assembly: GCA_964497115.1. GTDB lineage: Bacteria > Desulfobacterota > DSM-4660 > Desulfatiglandales > HGW-15 > JAFGFY01. The sequence continues at coordinate 1,624 of CAZCCX010000043.1, read as the reverse complement.
AAATGGGCGTCTCCCCAGTCGCGACAGAAGTGGGGAGCAACGGGCCGTAAGGCCACTCCAAGACAAAGAAGGAACTAATAAGGGGATTACACCCTGAAAAGATGTGTCATCTCGAATTATCTGACGTTGATAGTTGTCGTCCGCCTGCCAAAAGATATGGCTTCCTAAGGATCTGTACCGTTATACGGAGCGTTTGTTCTTAGTTGATGCACTTCTTATCCTCCCGCAAGCAATTGGAATACCAGTACCCGATCCCCTTCTGCAACGACCTGATTGTGCGTAGAAACTTGACCGTTGATGAAAAAATAGGTCTTTTTGTTCTCAAGGGGGAGGTTTTGGAATTTTTTAGCCAATAGGCTGGTTAGCCCCTGAATTGTCTTACCATCGGCAACATCCAAAACCTCCTGATCCACGCCTGCAAGGGTACGGAAAAGGCTTGAAAATCTTACAGTGATAAGCATTCCGGCCTGTTTGTTATGTAAGCTTCGCCCGAAATCCACGGTCGGGTGAAGCCTACACTTCAACCTCGGGTGATTTCGGCTGTCCTACAATCCAAGGGATTTGATCACATCTTCCATTCCCCCCAGTTTTTCAAGAGAACTGCGGCTGGGCTTCCCTGTGATCTCATCCCACTCAATAGCTTTGAAAAAATTTCTGATAAAGCCCTTGTGATCTACGGTAATCCCTTCAAGGGGGCCCTCGGTCTGCGGGGGTTCACCCACACTCCGTTTGGGGAGTTGAAAATCAGCGGGCTTCATACCCTCGCGAAGATTGAAGGCATGACGCATATTGTAGATTCTGCGTCCGGTGTTCATTTCCTCCTCTTCTCCAAAATTCCAACCGGTGACAGGAGGTATCAATTCCCAGGCGATATTCTGTACACCGCTAAAGTCCTTAAACAGACACAACCCCGCTGTGTTAATGATTTCCTGGACTGCTGTCGCATGAAGATCTGGTTCACCGCTGCCTTCAGCATTGTATTTCGACGGATCCGGCATTTGCATATGCATAATTCCCAATCCGCCTTTAACATGGCGGGCCGGTGTGGGATCGATGGAGTAGGTTCTCGCAAATCCCGGGCCGAGCCGGGGATCGTGCATGGGCAGCTCTATGCCTTTAACAGTGACAAGATACTCAGACCCTTTTCCGATTTTTTTCGCTGCCCCGGCGGAACCAAGGGCCAACAATTCGCCGAATTCAGTGCTTTGATCAGCCATCTCCTGAGTCGCCTGTACTATAGCCTCGGCATTTCCCCACGTGAGTTCTATGCCTCCCGTATCTTCCTTGCTAAGGATTCCGTTCTCATAGCATTCCATAGCCCAAGTGACAGTGGCACCTGCGGAAATGGTGTCAATGCCATAGATGTTACAGATATGGTTGCATTTGAGAAGCACCTCGGTATTGTCGTTCAGCATCAGACATCCGAAGGCAGCAGAAGTCTCATATTCCGGCCGACTGGTTTCACCCACAGGCCATTTACCGTCTTTGACATCATAGATAGCCCCGCAGCCGAAAGGACAATTGGCACAGGCATATTTCTTCACTCTGTACTTGGGATCCATCACCGAACCATCAAAATTCTTTCCTGCTTCTTCACCAAAATCGACGATGCCGACTCCCCCCC
>CAZCCX010000042.1:0-11785 GCA_964497115.1 uncultured Desulfobacteraceae bacterium | reverse complement strand
TCGGGACGAAAGGGTCTCCGGACAGGCACATACGAGGTCCGTCGCTCAAAAAAACTTGTTCTGTGGGGCTGCTGCCATATATGCAAAAATGAGGTGCCGTTCCACCACCTCCGGACAAATGGTTTGAGCTTGAAAAGAGATCCCCAGACCCCTGAATTTCAGCACCGTTCTTGGACAAGAGTGCTCTAGAATCTCTCTTATCATATGGAAGAGTTCTTCTACGTCAAAGGGTTTTAGGGTAGAACCGTCCCACGCTGCATCGGCTCAGTCTTAAGTGCCTCCTCCATCCTTTTGCGTTCGGTTGTGTCCCGAGCGATCCCTCGAAACCCGGTAGGCTCTCCCTCTGAATTCCTGATAAGGGATGCAGAACTCTCTATATGAACGATGCTTCCATCCTTTCTGATAAACTTCCAATCAACGATACGGGTTGATTTCCCTGTCTGGTATATGTTCTTGAATATCTTATAGGCCCTCTTGCTGTCCACCGGGCTCATGTAATCTTGGTTGTTCATTCCCATCAATTCATCGCTGGTGTAGCCAAGCATTCGGCACAACGCTTCGTTAAAGAAAGTGAAGTTCCCGGCGATATCAACCTCATAGTACCCATCCTCTATACTTTCGAGAATGGTTCGGTATCTTTTCTCCGACTCCCGGAGCTCCCCCTCCATCCATCGGCGTGCAGTGATATCCCGAATAATGCCTCGAAGACCAATGGGCTGATCCCCTGAATCCTTCACAACTGACACAGAAGCCTCTAAATGTCTTCTGATGCCATCCTTCTTGATAATCTCGAAATGTAACGCTTTCGCAGGTTTTCCCGTCAGACATACCTTCTCAATGGCCTGAGAGACCCTATTTGCCGTCTTTTCATCTGAAAACTGTCGGGTATTCATGCCCACAAGCTCACCCCGTGGATATCCGAAAATCCGACACAATGAATCATTAAAGAAAGTCAGGTTCCCCTCAAGATCACTCTCATAATATCCATCCTCAATACTCTCAAGAATCGTCTGATATCTCTTTTGAAGCCTCCACAAAGACTCTTCCATGCTTTTTCGCTCGGTAATATATTGTTTCAATCGTTCATAAGACGTCCTCAGCTTAGGAGTTCTTTCCCGAGCCTCCATTTCCAAGTCTCTTGTGTATTTTCTGATTTTTTCATCCGACGCTTTGATTTCAAGCTTTATTTGCTGAAAAGCACGAGTCACCAGTCCCAATTCATCGCTGGAATCCATTTCAATAGGTTGGACAGAACCTAACGTTTGTTGTCCCGTGCCCTGTATCAGCGCAAATAGTTCCGCGAGCGGTCTTGCCACCCAAAAACTGATGAAGGTAATCAATAAAAGTATTCCCAACCCAAAAAAGAAAAGGGAAGAACCCACAGTACGCATAATGAGACTCCCCGTCTTTTTGGAAATTAATCCAATGGGAAATCCCACTCTCACCGCTGCGACATGATCCCCGTTTAAACCAAAAACAGGGATCGTGAAATCATAAAACGCTTCTTTTGCTCCGGAATAGATCCGAGAGGTGTTTTCCTGGCTTTGGATTCCCATTAGTATATCCAAATCGGATATGACTTGATGGTGGTGTGACGGCGTGTCATGGAAAAGGATTTTCCCATTGGGGTCAACCACCATAGCATAGGAAATATCACTATACTGGGTGACTAATTCCCGGCATTGCACCTCAAAACCTCTTACTCGGTCTATGGGCGTACCTGACTCCAAGAGCTTTTCAAGTTCTGACTTAAGTGCTTCTCCTATAACGAATGTCCTTTCCTGTAAGGCCTCAGAATAGGCCCCCCGAAAAAGGATGCTGCTGAAAAGGGTGTTTGCTCCGATGGCGGCACATAAAACCGCAACGGAGATGAAAAGCACTTTAGCTCTTAATGTAAGACCCATGTATATATCCCTCCCCACATCTCCATGACAATAGGATCGGGCTTCTCTTGCCCCGACTCCGGAAAAGCCGAGATTGGGCTATTATAGTATAACACAGTTCGGAATAGTGGTCAGTAAATCAGTGCTTGTTCCTTTCCACTGATCATCGGTTGCCAAACACCGATTTGTTCCACTTGTTCTGTTGGTTGGTTCTTCCGGTTAATGAGTACCCTAATTATAGAACCTTTTTATATCTGGGAAGGGTCATGGTGTCTTTTCGGAGTGACTGTCGGCCTGCGACGAGCCTCTCGGCCATGAGCTCGAGGCCGAATGGCTCAGTCGAGCGGAGGCCTTCGTTATTTCAGGATGTTAGAGAGTGGGGGACCCCCTGGCCCCGCCTGTCCCGCCATAGTCTTGACGAAGGCGGAAGCGAAAGCGAGGGGAACAGTGGAGGGGGGAGGGTTCACCCGGCTCTAACATCCTGAAATGACCAGGCCGTGAGACTCGGAATCGGAGAAGAGATACCATGACCGGTATGCCTTTAGTATTGGTTTTGAATACATACTCCTTTCAATCGCACTCATTAACCGGAAGAACCTATCTGTTTTAATACACGTGGTATAGAGGCAATAGACATGACAAGAGAGCTAAGAAACATGTTTTATATCTAAATTCAAGATATTAGCCCTATTTGAAAGGGGAGCAGTGACAGGAGAAAAGGGTAGCATAGGTCTTGCGTGACAAGACCGAATCTCACAAAACGAACATTAGTCTTTCAAAAAAGAGACGGATGGGACGACCGGCAGGGTTCACTTCCGTCTGGACATATTGTGTTTCTTGAGCAAGGCATACAGCCGTGGTCGTGAAAGACTGGAGATCCGACAAGCATCTCTTATGTTCCGCTTTGTCAACTTCATGAGTTCCTTAAGATACTGGTTTTCCGCATCGTCAACGACCTTTTGCCGATACTCTCTGAATGGTCGAAGGGGTCCAGATATAGGCATATCTTTCATAACGGTCTCCTCTCCTTGATTTTTTGTTTGAAAACTGGAGTGGGCAAAGGCAATTCTCGAATCCCTGGCAACGCCTCCAGTCCATCGCCGTCAGGAAGCCCTACATCTTCTATAAACAAAAAACTATGATTTATCAAGACTCAATCGTTCACACCTGGTCTCTATGAGTCCTTTTAGTGACTCCTTTTCCCTTTGCAGCTTGTCCAAGACTTCCCTCACCTTCAAGAGTAACGCATCCGATGCGAAAGGGTTATGGAAAAAGGATATGTTCCATAAAAGCCTCCAGATTTTCCCAGTATTGGACTCCTTAAAGTCTTATTCCATAGTAAAGTACATATTTTCTTATCAAGCAATATAATTCTGGTCACATGTGCCATCTCTTTCCAAAACATGGCGATTACTGACCCCCTTTGAGTCTTGCCATCGTCTCTCTATTCGGCTATCCTCTCACAGACCGTATAACCCTCCGAAAAGGCGAGCCCATTCCCTTTGTCAAAGGGTTGCCAACATACCAAAATCAGACGGACAGGCAGGCCTCGATTTTTTTGGGGTCGTAACAGGATGAAAAGGCCGTAGGCAGGACTTATGCATTCTAAAAACCAGAATCTTCTCACCCTAAAAAGGTGGCTGGAGCAAGGCTTCAAAGAACTCAGTGTCACGGGAATTTCCGGCGCGGCCAGGGTCTATTTTCTATCCCGATTGTTAACGAAACAGGATGGCCCGAGCCTTGTTGTCCTGCCAAATGCAAAAGAGGCTCATCGGTTCTATGAAGAACTTAAGTTTTTCTTGCCTGATGCCCTTGCCCTGGCAGATCCGGAAGAAAGGAGACTCTACAACTTCCCAATCTATGATATATCCCCCCTGGCCGGACTGACTCCGCACAGGGATGTCGTCACTCGCCGTCTCCAAGCCCTTTTCGCACTCACCTCTGAGGAAAACCCGATCGTCATCACCTCGGTGGAGTCTCTTATCCTCAAGATCTTACCCAAAGAGGCCCTGATAGACGCCCTTGAGTACCTGGAGGTCGGAGAGGAAGTGAAAAGAGAGGCATTGCTGCAACGCCTTCAAATAAATGGATATTTGCGAACCTCTCTTGTGGAAGAAACAGGGGATTATTCTGTTCGGGGTGGAGTCATCGATATATTCCCGCCCCTCTACTCCCAGCCAATCCGATTGGAATTCTGGGGAGACCGAATTGAATCCATTCGTCACTTTGATTCCGTAGGTCAGAGGTCCACGGAACACCTGAAAGATATGATTCTCCTGCCTGCAAATGAGATCGTCATGGATAACCACAACATCCAAAGGGCCAGATCCATGGGCCGGCTCCCGAACCGGTTTCAAGATGGGCTCTTTTTCCCGGGACAAGAGGCATGGTTGAACCACTTCTATTCTTCCCTCGACACCCTATTCGACTTTTTTCCACAAGATGGCCTTCTCATTCTTGTAGATCCCCACCGGATAAAGGGGGAGAACACCAGGTTTCAAGCCAAGTTTTTCAAAGACGCGGAAAAATATCGGCAGGAGGCTGAAGAAAGGGAAAGTCCGTTTCCTGAAATCGACGGACTTATCCTGCCCCAAGGAGACCTTGAACCGATTCTCGAATCATATCAACGCATCGCCTTCAGTGAACTGGCCATTGAAAAACAGAGCGCGTCCACCAAACACCTCCATATCAAAGAGACTTATCCGGTTGATGAGGGACTTGAAGTGAGTGTTTCCGGCAGAGGAAAAGTCTCCATGGCGCCCCTGGCCGAAAAGATCTCCCAATCGCTGAATTTGGGTTCTAAGGTCATACTGGTTTGTAGGACGGAGCAGCAGGCTGTTAGGCTAAAGGAAATCCTCCACAATTACGGAGTAGAGGTGGATGAATGGGTGGACCATTGGAGCATGCTTTCTCGCGGAAAGGGCCTTAGTATTTGTCTAGGGCGCCTTTCCAAAGGCTTTGCCTGGCCTGATTTGGGTATTCAAGTAATCAGTGAAGATGAGATCTTCGGCTCAAAGAGATCCCTTTCAAAAGCTCCCCTTAGAGCAGGATCAGAGGCCGTGAGCCTCACCGGCTTTAGCCAGATTCATGTGGGAGATCTGGTGGTCCATCAGGATCACGGCATAGGCCAATACGGGGGTCTATGCAAAATGGAGATCGCCAGGAAAGTCAACGACTTTATTCTCATCAAGTATGCTCACAATGATCGGCTCTATATCCCCGCAGATCGGATCAGTATCCTGCAAAAATACGTCGGAGCCGACGAAAAGAACCCAAAACTGGATCGTCTGGGAGGACAATCTTGGGACTTGGCCAAGAAGAAGGCCAAGCAATCCATCCAGGACATTGCAAGGCAGTTGGTGGAAACATATGCCCTGAGAAAGCACCAAAAAGGGTATGCCTTCTCCCGACCCGATAACTATTTCAGGGAATTCGAGGCCACCTTTGAGCATGAAGAGACACCCGATCAGATCAAGGCCATTGATGATGTCCTATCAGACCTGGAATCGGAAAAACCGATGGACAGGCTGATCTGTGGGGATGTGGGCTTTGGAAAGACTGAAGTGGCAATCAGGGCCGCCTTCAAGGTCTTCTCGGAAGGCAAACAGGTGGCCCTCCTTGTCCCCACGACGGTCCTGGCGGAGCAGCATTATGAGACCCTTCGAGAAAGGATGTCTCCTTACCAGGTGGAGGTCCAGGTTGTGAGCCGGTTTAAGACCAGGGCGGAGCAGAAAGAGACTCTGGCAAGGGTCCGATCAGGCAAGACCGACATCTTGATCGGGACCCATCGGATCCTCCAAAAGGATGTAAGTTTCAGAGATTTGGGTCTCCTGATCATCGACGAAGAACAGCGTTTTGGCGTTAAGCAAAAAGAAACACTAAAAAAATACCGTGCCTTAGTGGATGTCCTGGCATTGACTGCCACCCCTATCCCCAGGACTCTTCATATGTCCTTGATGGGTGTAAGGGACCTGAGTATTATCGAGACACCGCCGGAAGACCGGCTGGCCATCCAGACCTATATCTCCCCCTATGACGAAGCAACCATCACACGCGCTATTGAATTTGAGGTGGATAGAGGGGGGCAGGCCTTTTTTGTCCACAACAGGGTACAGAACATTGAAGAAATCGCCCATCGACTGGTTGAGCTGGTCCCACGGGCCAAGTTCGCCATTGCCCACGGACAAATGAAGGAAAGGGATTTGGAGAAAGCCATGATTCGCTTTCTTCGAAAGGAGATAGACGTCCTGGTCTGCACCACCATTATCGAATCCGGACTCGATATTCCTTCCACAAATACTATTATCATAAACGATACGGACCGTCTCGGTCTCTCCCAGATATACCAATTGAGGGGGAGAGTCGGTCGATCCAAAGAGACGGCCTATGCCTATCTCCTTTTCTCCGATGGATCACAACTGACCCGACAAGCCGAGAAAAGACTTAAAGCCCTAATGGATTTCTCCCATTTGGGTGCGGGCATTCACCTTGCTCTTCATGATCTCAAAATAAGGGGAGGAGGCAATATCCTTGGATTCACCCAGGCCGGGCATATTTCTGCTATCGGTTACGAACTTTACATGCAAATGATTGAGCAGGCCGTGGCAGAACTAAAGGGAGAAGAATGGCAAGAGGAAATAAATCCAGAAATCAATGTGGATATACCGGCTTTCATCCCGGAGGATTTCGTATTGGATATTGATGTCAGATTAAGCCTATATCGCCGTTTATCCAGTCTGCGTGAAGACATGGAACTGAAGGCCATTACCGAGGAAATAGAGGATCGCTTTGGTCCCCCACCCATGGAGGTCTCCAACCTGCTGAGCGTGATGTCAGTCAGGTTGCTTCTCAAAAGAATGAATGTAATTCGCCTGGATGTCAGTCATGACACCCTCGTGTTGGTCTTCTCGCCGACGTCTGACCTGGAACCTGAAAAGGTAGTCAAATGGGTGCAGCGAAACCCAAAGAAATTCCGGTTTTTGTCCGAGCAAAAAATGATGATCAGGATTGATAAGGAGACAGCACTTGATGCGCTTCAAGAGGTGAAAAAGATTCTTCGAGAGGGGGCCTTGATCACATGAAGACGCAAAAAATACCCCTCGCTGTGGCGACATTGCTCGTGGGGCTGCTTCATAATATGCAGGATTATGGTGACGTACCACGACCTCTGGACAGATGGTGGCGAAACTGAAAAGAGACCCCCATGCCCTCCGCGTGTCTTAGAATCTGCTTAGATTTATTGAAGTTATTTCTGGAACACGACACCAGTATGGAGCCCCAGAAGTAAGCCCGCGCTCCCATTACGCTACCCCTCTTTCCATCCTGCCCGGCAGGCTCATGCGGAGGACGGGCGCCTTCGGCTACGATGCGGTTATCCACCTCAGCTTCGGTACGACATGGCCGTGGTCTTCTGCCAAGGCGGATAAAGCAAAACACAATATGTCACACTTAAACATATAATACTAATATTTTCATAATTTCAATTAAGTGTAGAAATGTTTGAACTGTAAATTATGCTTGCAATATCCCACATAACTGCTAGACTAAAAAATTTGAAATATCTGTCCCTATGCTTGTGTTTCACAGAGCGGCTGGCTGTTCACCCTTTTTGTCGGGGTCATCTATATGCTGAAGCAGTCCTTTTGTATCGCTGTAGCGATCTGCCTAATCTTATCTGCTTGTGATATCCTTGACCGATCGGAAGAAAGGGCAATGGTCATCGTCGGGGAGCGGATTGTCAATGAGGCTGAGCTGAAAGGAGATATCATTGATATGACCTCTGGAATGGGCCTTACGGATCAGTCCGTCAAAGAGATCCTGGATTCTCTGATTGACAGACTTGTGGATGACTATCTGGTTTTGGAATACGGCAGGCAGAATAGCATCACCATTTCCGAACAAGAGCTGGAATCTGCGGTGGAAGACACAAAGAAAGACTACCCGGAAGAAAAGGTATTCCAGGAAATGCTGCTCCATAGATATCTGAATTATGATGAATGGAAAGAAGGATTGAGGCGGCAACTCCTGGTCAGAAAGATAATCGCTAAGGTATATGAAGGGATCTCCCCGATCACGCCCGATGAAATCAAGGCATACTTTGATTCTCACGAAATAGAATTCACGCAGCCTCCAATGGTGAAGTTCAGTCAGATTGTGACTCATAGCGAGGATGAGGCTAAAGCACTCCGGGAGCGCCTTGTGAAGGGAGAACACCTTGACGAGCTGGCGAGACAATATTCCACGGCACCTGAGGCAGAGGATGGCGGTGAAGTCGGCTGGATCTCTCAAGACGCGCTGGACGAATCCATAGATAAGGTAATATTTTCATTGCCGGTTGGGGAAATAAGCCCTGTCGTCAAGACACCCTATGGTTACCATATATTTCAAGTAGACTCCAAACGCCCTGAAGGGCCTAAGAGTCTGCAAGAGGCACGGGATGAGATTGAGACAAAGCTTATTCTCCGGAAACAAGAGGTTTTTTACAGTAACTGGATTGTCCGGTTAAGGGAGCTTTTTCCCGTTAGGATTAACCATGAACTTCTAAAAACATTGGAGTTCGGATAGATGAATGCGATCAGATTAATTACCATATTACTCTTCTCGGCTGTCATTGTGGCCGGCGCCCCTCACCATGGATGGGCCTCCGAGATCCTCAATAGAATCGTGGCCGTTGTCAACGATGATGTGGTCACCCTATACGAATTGAACCAAAAAATTATGCGAGCGACTGGTTCAACGGCCGATGATCTTAAGGCAAAAGATAATGAGGGTTTCATTGAACTGCGCAGAAAGGTTCTCGAAATGATGGTTGACGAAAAGTGCACGCAAGAGAAGATTCAAGAGCTGGAGCTTGAAGTCACTTCAAAGCAGGTTGATGAGTACATCGAAAACGTAAAAAAAGAGAACCAGTGGACACAAGAAGACCTCGTGGCCGTGCTGAGCGCAGACGGGTTGACCTATGAAAAGTATTGGGATGAGGTCAAGACAGGTTTTGAGCAAGATAGACTGATCAGTGATCAAGTCAAGGCAAAGGTTATCATTCGAGAGGAAGAAATCAGGCGATATTACGAGGAACATAGTGCAGATTTTGCCACTGAGGAGAACGTCCATTTGGCTGGAATGATCATTACCTCGAAGAATACTGAAGAGGCAGAAGTTGTTTTGGCCAGGCTCAAGAATGGGGAAGACCTCGAGGAGCTTATCGATCTCGGCACACTCGAAACGGATCAATTGGATCCGGAACTAAAGAAGGTTGTTGAGGCATTGAATGTCGGGGAAGTGAGCGAGTTGATTGTCAGACCAAACGGTATTCAGATTATCAGGCTCCTGGAAAGGCAGGAAAAGGGTTTTATGCCCATTGAGGAGGTAAAGGACGTCATTCATGCGACCCTATACGAAGAGGAAGTCAATAAGAAATACACGGCTTTGGTTGAAAACCTCCGTAAGCAGGCGTACACAAAAATAATATTTTAGGAGCAATTGAGGAATGCGCTCGCCAGGTGTTTTCACAAACGAGGCCTACCCTGGACACGCCTGAAAGGTGAAAATGTGCAGCGGGCGCCATGCAGTCATCGACGCTACGTGCCCATCATCGGATAGGGTAAAGCTTGCGGCATTTGTATTGGGAATGGACACAAAGGAAAACCGAAAAGCAGATGAGAAAGATGATACAGTGGAACCGGAAACGGTATCCGGCTTAGGGCCACTGTTAAAGCAGGGCAGGGAAACAAAGGGACTGAGCTATGAGGAAATGGCTCAGATTACCAAGCTCAGAGCACATGCCCTGGAGGCCCTGGAAAACGAAGCGTGGCATCTTCTTCCCCCTTCCGTTTTTGTCAAGGGCTTCATCAAGTCTTATGCCAAGGCACTTGGTCTGGGAGAAAGCAAGCTTCTCGACCTGTATCAGGGGACCATACCCCGCGATACGGCATCCTCTCCACAAATAATTTCTCCGCCCAAGAGAACCAAGAAAAGGCCTATCTTTGTGGTGATAGTGCTGTTCGGGCTCTTGGCTGTTTCACTCAATCTTTGGATGGGGAAGCCCTCTTCAGAACCTGCGACCGACCAAACCAGGAAAAAACTCCCATCGAAGATGCTGCAACGGATTGAAGAAAAGGCCGAACCCGTGCTCCTAAAAAATGGACCGGAGTATCCAGCAAAAGAACTGGAAGAAAACGTTTACCTTTCAGAAACGGAAGCTGCACCCACACTCGAAGGGGCATCGACACCCGACCTTGAGCCTGTACAGGAAGACCGCCTTGAACTGCTTCAACTGGAAGAAGAACCCGATGAATCCGCCACGAAAAAGGGTTCGCTCACGGCACCTGTCACTGTCTCGCCGGCTGTCACCGAATTGTTTGTGCTCACAGGAAGAGTCCATTCGAAAACATATGTGAAAATCTATGTTGATCACCGGGCACCGAAGGAATATATATTTAAACCCGGCAGCAGACCGCAGTGGGAGGCCAAAGAAGGCTTCTATGTGAAGGTGGGAAACGCTTCTGGCATTGAGTTTGATTTGAACGGAAAAGAATATCGTGATTTCGGGAAGGAGGGAGACGTGGTCCGTTTGAGGCTTCCTGAAAATTTTGAAAGGCAGATACTCGAGGAGTAAATTGAAAAACGTATTAGACATATTTAGAGAAAGGGGCTTCATTGAACAGGTCACCGACAGAGACCTTTTGCGGAAGCTCACAGAGAATCCCATCGCATGCTATATCGGCTTTGATCCCACAGGTAGCAGTCTCCATGTAGGAAGTCTTGTCCCCATTATGGCTTTGGCCCATATGCAAAAGGCAGGGCACACGCCCATCGCCCTTGTGGGAGGGGGAACAACTCTCGTAGGAGATCCCAGCGGAAAAACAGAGATGCGCCAGATGATGAGCAGGGAAGAGATTGAGGAAAACGCGGAGGGGATTAAGAGACAACTCTCTCGATTCATTGATTTTAGTGCGGGCAAAGCCCTTCTGTTGAATAACGCTGACTGGCTCGTCGATCTGTCTTACATCGATTTTCTGCGAGACATTGGCCGCCATTTTAGCGTAAACCGGATGCTCGCAGCCGAAAGCTACAAGATCAGATTGAAAACCGGTCTCAGTTTCATCGAATTCAACTACATGCTCCTACAGGCCTATGACTTTTGGCACTTGTCTAAACATCACAATTGCAGCCTCCAGATGGGAGGAAATGATCAGTGGGGGAATATCCTGTCAGGTGTTGATCTGATAAGGCGTTTGGAAGGAGAAATGGTCCATGGCATGACATTTCCTCTCATTACGACATCAGCCGGCATCAAAATGGGAAAAACACACAAAGGCTCCGTCTGGCTTGATCCGGAATTAACTACCCCCTATGAGTATTACCAATATTGGATTAATCAGGATGACAGGGATATAGTGCGTTTCTTGGCCCTATTCACATTTCTACCCATGGAAGATGTCCGAAGGTTTGCCTCTTTAAAGGGGGAGGAGATCAATCAAGCAAAGGAAATTTTGGCGTATGAAGCAACCAAACTCTGCCACGGAGCGGACGAGGCGGAAATGGCACGGAACGCAGCTCGACTGTTGTTTGGAGAGAGTACAATGGATTCCTCCAAATCTGTTCCCACCTATTCCCTGGAGCCGGGAGAACTTGAGAATGGCATTCCGGCCTACCTGCTCTTCGAGAGAAGCGGGCTGTGCAAAACCAGAGGAGAGGCTCGACGGTTGATATCTCAAGGGGGCGGATATGCAAACGACATGAGGATTGAGACATTTGACCAGATCCTTGACCCAAACAATATGGTGGATGAAGCTATCTTGTTAAGGGCCGGCAAGAAAAGGTATCTGAAAATCACCGTCGGATAACCCTTAACCCTAACGTTGCAAAAGTTGAGGATGCTGCAGATCCGCGGCGTCAAGGGT
>CAZCCX010000041.1:0-11789 GCA_964497115.1 uncultured Desulfobacteraceae bacterium | reverse complement strand
CCGCGACCCTCAGCTTGGAAGGCTGACGCTCTAGCCAACTGAGCTATTCCCGCCGATCAATTACGTCATAGGTTCAGAGCCGATATGCAATTAAACATGGGAAAGAATAATCTGAAAACACCTTAGGATCCAATTCATCAAGCTTTTCTTGCATGCTCGCGAGACAACCTGAATGGTGGAGAGGGGAGGATTCGAACCTCCGAAGGCTTAGCCGGCAGATTTACAGTCTGCTCCCTTTGGCCACTCGGGAACCTCTCCGTCTTCGACTCATATGGAGCCAGCGAAGGGAGTCGAACCCCCGACCTACTGATTACAAATCAGTTGCTCTGCCAACTGAGCTACGCTGGCCTGCTCCCTTTGCAAAAAGCTAATCTTTTAACATAGTCCGTTAACAAAGATTCTTCAAGGACAAAAAAAGGTGATTATCCAGACTTAACCATTAAAATGTTGAAATATTCTCGTCAATCTCCTATTTATCTCAATTTTCGACGATTTCAATCAGTTATCGACCTATTATACATAGTCACCATATCTTAACCCTTTCACAAAAAATTGCAACCGAAATCGACCTATTTCAGTGAAAATCCAGCTATTTCGCCTTACCTCTCAATTCGTGACTTCGGCACTTCGCAACCGCCCATAGTTCCAGAATACTGTATCTGTCCTCTTTGACATCTCAAAAACCGGACGGAATCCCTGGGTTTCCCTCCCTCCACACCTATGACTTTTCATCCACAGGTTTCATTGAAAGAAGGATAGGCTTTTTCAGGCCTCAAATCTCTGCATTTTTAGCTACATCCTTTCAACGTGTCGGGAGAAAGGTCAAGCACTCCAAATTATGTTGGATAGGGATGAGCAACGTAAAATTCTATTTGACTTTTCGAAAATAATCATTAAGCTTTTATCAAGTTTTTGGCAGTCCCGGTGCATTCGATATGGTATGCAAGAGTCAATACTGACCAGAAAGAGATAACTTCTAAGGAGGGATTAAAATGATGGCTTTGCTTGCAGGCGTGGGTTCCTTAGCTCTTGGAATTATTCTAATCGTATTCTTCTGGGGTGAGTTTGTCGATCTGCTGCAGGGAGGGATCCCCATAATGCTCATTCTCGGAGGTGCTTTGGCCGCGTATCTGGGGTTCGAGGAGATGAAGGAGAAAGGCGCGTCAAAGAGTCTCGACACTGAAACAAGCGATTTAAAGGGTGAAGTGGAGAGTCTCAAAGAAGAGATCAAGGAGCTTAAAGGCGGAAAATCGGGGGCTGAAAAGAGCGAGGAATAGAGGCGTTGAACTCGCGAGGCTCCCGAATCCCGGAGTTCATGAATTATCGAAGTAATTAGAAATTTCGAGCGCAGCCCCGGAGGGGAAAATCAGGTTTCGACTCCCGGCTGCGCATTTTCTCTCATATGGAGGAAGGCCCTCTCAGTCAGCGACAATTTCTAGTGCACTGAAGAAATAGTTGATCTCAAAATCCGCTGAACTCTCAGAATCAGAGCCATGGACCACGTTCTTCTCTATGTCTGTGGCGAATGCCCATCTGATAGTGCCCTCTTCAGCCTTGGTGTAATCGGTTGCCCCCATGAGTTCTCGGTACCCTGTAATCGCATTATCTCCTTCTAGGACCATCACGACACAGGGACCGGATGACATAAAATCGGTGAGGCTCTCATAAAAAGGTTTTCCTTCGTGCACTTTATAAAATCCCTTGGCCTCCGCCGACGCCATCTTAATCATTTTCATGGCCACAATATTCAATCCCGCCTCTTCTATTCGTTGAATAACCTCTCCGATGACGTGTCTTGCAACACCGTCCGGCTTGATGATGGATAGGGTTTTCTCTTTCATAAATGCGGATCCTCCTAAGAATGAAGCTTGGAACAGCCCAATGCCAATAATTTGTTGAAGACCTCTGAAAAATGGACATTTCAGGGAATTCAGACTCACCTTCTGTTGTTTCGCCCATGAGGATCAAAAAAGAGGCTTAAGGCAAACGGCGCAAGAAAAGGGTTGCTTTGCCTTATGACTTGAGCCCTAAGCCCTGACCCTTCCTATGGGGTTGCAGCTTCGAAAAAGGAACTCTATGGCCGGAGCTTGAGAGTAATTAATGGATCACTCTTGTCCAAAGACGGTGCTGAATTTCAATCGAACCTGAAGAACATGTCAAATCAAGCACTTATGTCTATTAAAAGCCCTTCTAAGTTTCTTCTTGGACATCAATGCTGATAAATGTAAGTTGATACATAAAAACAATTTCCTATCATCCGTCAAGAAATTTGTTATACTAAGTGAACCATATGACGGGAATCATAGACCTTTTGAGCGTTCATCGCTCGATATAGACTGAAAGGAACGTGGAATATTAATATGAATGAACAAGACCTGAAACAGAGAAAAGAGATGGATCTCAGGATGGATCCGGAACATGTCTTCAAGTTCAACTGTTCCCAAGATGTGTCCTGTTTTACCAAATGTTGCCAAGATGTTACCATTGTCCTGACCCCATATGACGTCTTACGCCTGAAAAGGGGACTTAATATCTCTTCCGATCAATTCTTGGATGATTATACCATCATTCGTCCACAACCCAAGCGGCTCATCCCCCTTGTTATCCTCAAGATGAACGATCAGGACAAAAAGTGCCCCTTTGTCACGCAGGAGGGATGTACCGTCTATCAAGATCGGCCTTGGCCTTGCAGGATGTATCCCCTGGATACGAACGACGATGGAACTTTTTGCCTGATCACCGATGCGTCGCGCTGCCTTGGGCTAGAAGAGGAAAAATCATGGAGAATATATGAATGGCTTATGAATCAGGAGATCATCCCCTACGATGAGATGAATGACTTGTTTTCTGAGATCACCTCGCCGCTTCGAGCCCAGGAATTGGATATTGAAAACCCTGATATTTCTAAAATGATTGTCATGGCGTTATACAATTTAGACAAATTTAGAGAGTTTATATTCAATAGTAGTTTTCTAGACAGATTTGACATTGACCCAATTAAAGTTGTCAAGTTACAAAAAAGTGATGAAGAGTTACTAAAATTTGCATTTGATTGGATAAAATTTGGAATTTTTGGGCAAAAAGTCTTAAGAGTCAAGCAACAGCCGGAAAATAAGGCACAGGAATAAGTTCACGGGCCTATTGCCTATTGACAGCTTATTCCAAAGCCATGAAAGCCACTCATGACCATGAATGACACCCGGAAAGAAGTCGTATTCAAACCTATAAACACCCCCACGTTTCACTTCCAGTGCCACAAGGGCATTGAGTGTTTCACCCGTTGTTGTGCTGCTCTCAATTTGGTGCTGACCCCTTACGATATCATACGCCTGAAGCAACACCTGAAGATTCCTTCCGATGAATTCTTGGATAGGTATACAGAGACAAAATTTGACAAACACCATCGATTCCCACTGATAAATCTCAAAATGAATCAGGATGAAGACGCCAAGTGCCCATTTGTCACTTCTGACGGATGTAACGTATACCCGGATCGACCGGGGGCATGCCGGATCTATCCCTTGGGGAGGGCCGCATCAAAAGCCCCTATCAGAGGGGAGCGCCAGGAAAAATACTTTATTGTTGAGGAAGAGCACTGTCTTGGGTTTCAGGAGACACGAGAATGGTCTGTTGAGGAATGGCTGGCTAGTGAAGGGGTGGATGAGTACAATGCGATGAACGACCTCTGGTCGGGGATCCTCACTTCTACAAAAGACCTCGGACCTACCAAAGACGTTCAAAAAAAGATGCAGATGTTCACTATGGCCTCCTACAATCTGGACAGGTTTAGAAAATTCGTTTTCGAAAGCAGATTCTTCCAGCTCTTTCAAGTGGAGGAAGAAAAAAAGGAGGTTTTGGCCTCTGAGGATGTGGAACTCATGAAATTCGCATTTGATTGGTTAAGATATAGTCTCTTCGGAGAGAAGACCATGAGACTCAGAGAGAACCCCTGACAGTGAAAATCCGGGGCGGAGGGTTCGGGAAGGTCACGCCTGTCTTTTCAAGGCCATATCTCACAAAAAGACACCGTCCCGCTATAGCGGGACAAAGCCTTTGAACTCTGACTCCCGTGATAAGGGATCTTCGACGGGCTCAAAGGACAAAGATTCTTGAATCGAATGAACCGCTCAACCTAGTGTGGGAGAGCCTGATGAGACTTCTCTGTATAGAAGGAAACAAAAAGGATAGCGTCTGGGAGCTCAGAGGCGACTGTACTGTCATTGGCCGTGATGCCAAGTGTGACATTGCGATTGATGATCTGAGTTTGTCTCGAATCCATGCCGAAATTGTCCGAGAAGAGAATGGGTTCATACTATATGATAAGCATAGCTCAAACGGTTCACGCATAAACGGAGACCGGGTGATGCGCCAGGTTCTCCTTCCCGGTGATCAGATAGAAATCGGGAAGACCAAGATTGAGGTCCTTGAAGATATTCTGATTCCGGGCGTCAAATGGCAGGACGAAGACACCCATCTTATGACTTCGGTGATTCCCCTCAACCAATTATCACACCAACTCGAAGAAGCTGGGGCTTCGTCCGAAATTCCTTCAGCCTTCGTGAAAAAAGGCGCAGGAAAGACAACAGACCTTACTGAAAGGCTCCTTAGGAATCTTGAAACCGTGTATGAGGTGGGCAATGCCATAAACTCTATCCAGGCAATTGATCAACTGCTCGACAAAATCGCCGAAAAATTATTGGATGCCTTTGCTCACGCAGAGAGAGTGTGTATTCTGCTTCAAGGTGAAAACGGCAGTTTTGAACCGAGATTCGTCAAGAATCGCGCAGCCGGCCCCAGACAACCTCTTCACATCAGCCGCAGCATTGTCAAAAAATCAGCCGAGGAGCAAGTCTGTATCGTGGCAAAAGATGCAGCCCATGATGATCGGTTCTCAGCCGTCGAAAGTATCATCGTCATGAACCTTCGCTCTTTTATGTGTGCACCTTTGGCCAGCAAAGGAACGGTTTTGGGTCTAATCTACCTCGACAACCAAGAGAAATCGAACTGTTTTGACGAAAACGATGTAGCCCTTCTCTCCGCCATGGCCAACCAATCGGCCATTGCCATAGAGAACTCTAGGCTCTACGAAGATCTTCAGAAGGCGTACCACGAGTCCATTGTTGCGTTAATGAACACGGTAGAAGCAAAGGATGCATACACACGGGGGCACTCACGAAGGACGAGCCGCTACTCCCTTGGCATCGCTCAGGAGATGAAGCTCAATGGCAAGGCCTGCAAGGAGATTAGAACGGCGGCAGAACTCCATGACATCGGAAAAATAGGTGTCCGGGATCTCATTATTGGGAAAGACAGCGCTTTGTCGACCATGGAATTTCACAACATCCAATCCCATGTTCTCACCGGTGAAAATATCCTCAAACCTATTGAATACCTCCGTTTCGCTCTGCCTGTTATTCGCCATCATCACGAACACTATGATGGTTCAGGATATCCTGATGGGCTGAAAGGGGATGAGATCCCATTGGAAGCCAGGATCGTAGGCGTTGCCGACGCCTTCGATGCCATGACCACCCAGCGCCCCTACAACGAACCTTTGAGCATAAAGAAGGCTTTGGAAAAATTAAAGGATCAAAAAGAAAAGCAATTCGACCCCGATGTCGTGGATGCTCTGTCCCGGTTTGCTACCCAAAATCTTGTCTGAATTTTGTTGGAATATTTCGACTCATTGCTGTCCAAGAAAAAACTAAAAACTGTTTTAGGTAGACATAAGTGCTTGATTTGACATGCTCGTCAGAATCGATTGAAATTCAGATTTCCCTTTGTTTTCCTCGGAACCCCTGAAGTTCAGCACCGTTTTTAGACAAGAGTGATTTCGACTATTTCTGCAGGCCTATCAGTCCTTCACGACGCGCTCCCCGATATAACCTGGAAGATCGCAAATGAGGGCGTTGATCTCTTGGCTTCTCTCACCCAGGAACTTGAATATTCGATCAGATCTTGATTTCAAAATCAGGCTGTTCTTCTCCTCGATCTCCTTCCCCTTTATCAGCATCCCATTGTCATAGAGATAAGATATAATCGTATCATCTGCATCCTGTTGTACATCAAACCTCTTGTTGAGATAGGTGAGCCAATAGCCGAATTCTTCCGGATGCTCCAGGTGATCGATGGGAATACCTATCTCGAGACCTAGAGGGGAAAGTGAGCCGGGCATGAATTTCGAGCCCGCCAGGTAATCAAGGACGTGGGCCAACTGATGAGTTAGTGTAGAGTCATCAATATCAGGCGATATAGCAAGATAGATGTGATCCGGATCCGTCTTCAGCGTCTTATACACATTGACAAAGAGACCACCGCTCTTCTCCTCCTTGGATATTTTGGATTGGGGGCTTCCAAAAATGTTCAGATCCGCATATTTCTTCAGGTCTACAAACTTAATGCCTATACGGTTCCCGGTCAGATCTTCAATGTCTAGAGCATCTGCGATCTCTTTTGAGCGCCCATAACTGACTTCAGCAAGACCCGTGATCCTCGCACTCATCTCATCAGAGATGTCCTCTAATCCGTCGAGTACCAATTCATCTTCTCTACCCATGTGGCATTTCTTAAACTTCTTGCCGCTGCCACAGGGACACGGCTCATTTCGTCCAATCTTTATCATATTCTCCTTAAGGCTTTAGACAAAAGGCACAGGGCAAAAGGCGATCTTTTTCCTGTGCCCTATGCCCTGCGCCTTGTGCCGGCAAACTCTACTCTCTTTTAACTCATTTGCATCACTAGAAGCGTCTGTCCCCCTTCCTGACGACGTCTACTCCTCAATAATCTGATCTCTATGGGCTTTTTTGGACCAGGCAGGAAGAGGGCCTGTTGCCCCTGTGTCCGGGTCTAATCGATGCCTATAAGAGGCTTTCACTTCCTGGCTCTTCATCATCCAATCCCACCCTCGGACAAAATAGGGGCAGTCATCATTAAAACAAACCCACTGCCAAGACGAACTCCAGGTGGAGTTTTCAGGGGACCTCCACTTCTTCATGTCTTCATTACAATGGGGGCATTGGGGAATTTCTTTTTGATTCACAGATCACTCCATTCTTCACTTATCGATGATGATGGACTCGTAAAAAGTCAAAATCTCGTCTCTCCCGCGAAAGCGGGAGTCCATAACATCTTAGAACATCTGGATTCCCGCTTTCGCGGGAATGACAAAAAAGGGGCAAAGCGGACTTCTTACGAACACATCAATGTTTGATGACCAATGATCAATAATAAATGCTATGCCTCTCGTTGTTGTTGCTCATACTTCTCTTTGACACTCGTGGCAAAGATGACAATCGGCCGAAACATCATGTGGGCCCATTTGGCAAAAGGGACTTCCAGCACCAGCATGGGGACAGCAACCATAAGATGAATCACATTAAGGACATAGGTGGTCATGGGCCAATCCAATAGCCGCGCAAAATGGATAAATATTCCCGTGAGCGTCGTCAGTTGCAGGAGAATCAGAAACATCCAGTCCGTGCCGTGTGAATTCTTATAGGGCGCCTTGGTCTTCTTGATCCGGCCGATCATGGCGTAGGTTGTTCCGTAGAAGATCGCACAAAACGCGTAGTACCCCAAAAGACGGATGGGATGGTACCAAACATAAACATAATCCCTTTGAAAGGCAATGGGTTCCCAGGCCAGGCCGATGATCTCCAATCCCCCTGCCAGAAGGACAATCACCAGGAGCATCATTGTGGCATATCCCGTCATAATTGCCAGATGGACGAACCATTGCATTCTATCCGTGCATTCCCCGAACTTTCTTTGAGTCGCGAAATGCACCACAAATTCTTTGGCCTGCATGACATAAAGCTCTAGAGGAATCTTGCTTTTCAAATCGCCCATGATAAAACTGAAACAACGCCACGTATTGGTGAGCAGAAAAAAGGAGAGGACAGCCGCCATAACAAGGTCCGCAATTTCAAGAGCAGAAGCCGGCCACACGGTGTTGAGACGGGCATGTTCCATGTCCGGGTTTGCTCCATGAAACATCCACATGGCCAGTCCCACAAGCAAGCCCACAATGGTAATGGCTGAAATCTCAAATTTTTCAGAGGTATAGAACTTTCGCGAAAACCCGGTCCAGTCATAAAGGGACGTGAGATAACGCCGCATCACCATCATGGTCTCCCCCGGGTCGGCCCCCCTCGGACAATTGTCCGAGCACTCTCCGCAATAGTAACAGAGCCAGGGTTCGGGACTGCTTAAAATCTTATCCTTGAGACCCATCTGGGCATACTTCACCAGTTTTCTGGGGAACGGGTTCTCCGGTGTGGAAAGCGGGCATATAGCCGTACAATTACCGCAGTGAAAACACTTGTTAGCGTCTTTCAGCCCAAACTCCTTAAGCTCTTTCATCAAGTTCGGATCAACTTTGACACTCATACATTTACCTCCTGATCACCTCAGGTTTTTTGTGTAACGATAGGGATTACCATCCCTTGAAGGGATTCGCCCCCACTCCTTCCAGGGTCTCTGCAAACTCATCCAGAAGAGCCGGAAGTTTATGATAGTCGGTGATGGAAATGTTCTCGAATCGAACCCTCTCTGATTCCAGGGCAAGCCGATCCAGGGTCTCCGAAACCTTGCTCAATCGGATATTCGACAGCTCACTTCCCCAAATAAAGTGACACTGGTAATCGTCTCCATGCTGACATGCCAAAAGCAGGACACCGTCGATGCCCTTGGACATGGCGTCCGCAATCCATACCAGATTCATGGAACCCAAACATCGCAGGGGAATGACCCGAACCCAGGCATTGTACTGCATCCGGTTGAGACCCGCCATATCCAAGGCCGGATAGGCATCGTTTTCACAAGCCAGCACAAGAATGCGGGGTTTCTCCTCATCCTCTTCCGGAACTTCAATAGCCTTGAGCATATCCCCGATAATCTGGACCGAATAATTCTTAAAGGAGATGATCCGCTCCGGGCAGGCCCCCATACAAACACCGCACCGCCGACACCGGGTGGGTTGCGGCAAAGGATTGGCCTCCTCATCTTCATTGATGGCGCCAAAGGGACATTCCACGGTACACCGTTTACACTGGGTACAACGCTGCATGGCAAATTCAGGATAACTCAAATCCCCAGCCCTCGGATGGACCGCCGCGCCCTGAGAAGTCAATTCAACACACTGGATCGCCTTCATCGCAGCGCCTGCCCCGTCTTCTTTGCAATTGCTGATGCCCATGGGACGTCTCACACACCCCGCCGCGTAAATTCCCGTGCGACGGCTCTCATAGGGAAAGCAGATAAAGTGGGAGTCCGGAAAGTCGTCATGGAGTGATGGGAGTTCCGGTCCCTGACGGTAATCGAGGTTCAAGATGTTCGATTCACGAATGACATCCGGAGTAACAGCCAGTTCATCCTCATCTTTCTCCTCCTCTTTTCCCTCCTCCCGGGGCTTGGCATACACATCCTCGCCAACGGACGTCAAAGGCACCATGCCGGTGGCCAGAACCACAAGGTCCAGGTCTTCAATCACAACCTTTTCTCCAAGCAGTTCGTCCTCGGCCTCTACCATAAGGGAGCCGTCGGCCTTTACCTCCGGTGATTGGCATCGAATAAACGTGACACCCAATTCCTGGGCCTTTCGATACAGGTCCTCTGCCTGCCCGGGGGTCCTCAGATCCTTATAGATCACATAGGCATTGGCATCGGCGTCTTGGGCCTTGACCTGTATGGCCTGTTTCAGTGCCGTGCTGCAGCACGTGGAAGAACAATAGGGCAGATGGTTAGGATCCCGCTGGCCTGCGCATTGTATAAATGCGACGTTCTTGACATCTTTTCCATCGCCGGGCCGTGAGATATTGATTTCCTGATAGTTCTCTTCGAACATGACGTTGGTGATCACATTGGGTGATGCGCCAAAACCAAATCGGGCATCCAATTTGGTCGGTTCATAGGGCTGCCATCCGGCCGCCATGACAATGGCGCCGATATGGTGCTCAGACGTAGAGCCGTTTTGCTTAAGGGTCACGTCAAATACGCCGGGACCACCCTCTGTCTTTTCCACAGTAGCTCCGGTATAGACCGTAATCTTGTCGTGATCGTTCACCTCTTTGATCAACTCACCTATGGGATTCTCTTGAAGGTCCTTGTAAGGGACCGTGGCAATCTGCTTGACCTTCCTTTGAAATCCGCCTAGCTCCGCTTCCTTTTCCACGAGGATGACATTGGTGCCGGCCTTTGCGGCCTCCATGGCAGACGTCATTCCTGTCAGACCACCACCCACCACCAGGATGTCCCTTGAAAACTTCTGTTCCGGTTTGAACGGCTCAGGCAGTTCCATGCCGCCCGCTTTTGCCAGTCCCATCCGGAGATAGTCCTCGGCCATCATTTGGGTGTCTTCTTCCCCCGGTTTCTGGCACCAAACAACCTGTTCCCTGATATTCACACGGTCCACGATACAATTTTCATAGTTGAAGACATCATACATGACCCGGGGGGAGCAGGCCGCGATGACCAGCGTGTTAACGCCTTCATCCGAGATATCATTTTTAATCAGGGCCACCCCTTCCTCACTGCAGAGATTGGAGTGAGTCTGACATATAGGAACACTGTTTTCATCGGTCGCCACCTTACTGAGCTGTTCTATATCGAGGGCATCTCCAATGCCGCATCCTGAGCAAATATATACCGCTGTCTTTTTTTCCATTAATCTTACCTCCTGGCGATGGATTGAATGGCTTTCAGTGCCGCTGCCGTACCATCCTGGATACATTCTGATACATTAGTAGGGACTCTTGAGCACCCTGCTCCGTAAATGCCCGGTGTCCCGTTCGGAGCGGCCATAAACCCGTAGTCGTCATAGGCGACTTGGGCGGGAACAGGATTATCCAACGTATTGGGCTGCATCCCTGTCGCCAAAACCACCAGGTCCGCCGGAATTTCATGCAAGGACTCCTTGGTGGTGTCCTCTACCCTTAATATGAGGCCCTCTCCCGTTTCATCCGGATTGATCTGTGCGACCTTTCCCTTAAAGAATTCTATGTTTTCGTCCTCTTTTACACGAACATAAAAGTTCTCCAACCGATCCGTGGCCCGAATATCAATGAAAAAAATCGTGATCTTGGCATCCGGATACTGCTCGCGAATGTAAGTGGCCTGTTTCATGGAGGCCAAGCAGCAAACCCCCGAGCAATAGGGAAGATGATTCTCGTCCCGTGACCCTGCACATTGGACAAAAGCAACATTCTTCGGGGCCTCGCCGTTTGAGGGCCGTAGGATCTTGCCCTGGGTCGGTCCGGAAAAAGAGGCCATCCTCTCCATCATCACATTGGTGATCACGTCGGGGTTCTGTTCAAATCCATAGGCATCAAGCTTCATGGCATCATAAGGTTTCCACCCCGTTGCCCACACAATGGAGCCTACCTTGAGATCCATGGTTTTTGGAGCCATATCCAAATCAATGGCATCATAGGGGCATGCCTCTTTGACCTTTTGGGCCTCATCACTTTGCACCAATGAAGGGTCCAACACATATCGCGGGGGATAGGCCATGTCGTGGGGCAGGTAGGCCGCCTTCATCTGATTCATACCGTAGTTGAAAGGGTTCTCTATCTCCTTGGTGCATGCTTCGGCGCATTTTCCGCATGCCGTGCATTTCTCATTGACATATCGGGGATTGAGTTTAATGGTCACGTCAAAATTTCCCTCTTCTCCGTAGATATTCTCTACCTCGGCCATGGTGAAAAACCGCACTCGCGGGTTTTGCCTCACCCGACGGAAATTGATTTCCAGTCCGCACAATGGGGGACACAATTTGGGGAAATAGTGATGGA
>CAZCCX010000040.1:0-11951 GCA_964497115.1 uncultured Desulfobacteraceae bacterium | reverse complement strand
TAACAATGCCCTTTTAGGGCTAATCAAGCCACCGGCTAAGCCGGTGGTAATGACTAAGCCATCATACTCCCCTACCAGTCCTTCATCAGCATAATGAAAGTACGTCCCGACCCCATCAACCTTTTTCCACAATCTTCTCCCAAACAGATCGTAATAGTATTCTGCTATCAAAGAGCCTATTCCGACATCACCATCCCACACTTCTGTGAGCCGGTCTTCCACGTTATACAGTTAATGGGACACAACTCGATAATTGTTTTTCGGGACACAGACTATCTGTCTAGCTGATTTTAACTTATAAATCAATAAGATAATGATGTGTTCCGCTAGCAATAAAGCTGTTTGGGCTTGACTATCAATTCTTAATTCTAAATAATGGAATGAAAAGGGGTGGAAAACCAAACTTAAAGATTACTCAACGTCTCAAAGAAAAAGGAGGATCTTCCACCGTCTCAACAAAAAACATTCCTTAAAACGATAGACACGTTTACAAAAGCAGCTCAGACTTATGGATGAGACTTTAAATGAGGGCATCATGGATCTTTCGGAGATAAAGAACAAAATAGAAGGGGCCATCAAAGCTTTGCCTCCCCAAAAACTCAAAATCGCTTTGGACTTCTTGGAGGACCTGCAAAGAAGTGATGAAGAGGAAACCCGGATGCTGCTAAACGATCCCGGATTTATGGAAGACTATCGAGCGGCAAAAGATGATATTCGTACTGGGCAAACCATAAAATGGGAAAACATCAGGCGGGATGTATAATATAGAACTCTCTCGGAAGGCTGCCAAGTTTTCAGCTAGGACTACGAGGAAGGAGGTACGTCTATGAACCAAATACAATATATCAAGGATGATCAAGACAATGTCACTGGGGTTATTGTACCTATCGATCTTTGGCGTGAGATACAATCAGAAAAAGAGACGGCATACCTACTTGAAAACGAAACGATGAAAAAGCGACTACTTGAGGCGAAAGACCGTAAGGAGGGAATCCCGTTTGACGAAGCCTGTGAGAAGCTTGGAGTTTGATCCTTTAGGATTTGAGGACCTGGCCTGGTGGATCAAAAAAGACCGCAAAAAAGCACTTCGGATTGTAGAGTTGATCAAAGACGTCCAGAGGAACCCTTTCAGCGGTATCGGTAAACCTGAACCTCTAAAACATAAACTCTCCGGATGCTGGTCAAGGCGTATCGATCAGCAACACCGCCTGGTCTATGAAGTCAAAAAGGACAAAATCAGGGTTCTTGCCTGTCGATATCATTATTAGATATCAGAAAAGGGGGACGTCCTTAAATAATCCAATAACTCAGTTTTCCAATTGATAACCGTTTCCCTTGGCTATTTTCTCACCTCTTTGAACAGCGTAACTTACTGCCGAAAGTGTCATCTCAAGTCTCTTTGCCAAATCCACCATAGGAATCCCCAGCTCAATTGCAGACCAATAACAGAGAAAATCTCTTGCTTTCACCCTGCCCTTCTGTCTGCCTCTTCCTGTTATGTAATCCTTTTCCAGATCAAATAGTGAAGACACCCTTTCAAGTACCTTTTCAAAATCATACCCCAGACTTTTAAGTCTCTGTTTCCGCGCGAACTTCTCTTCCGATTCAGATAGCACACCCAAAACAAAATCGCTCTCACCCAATATGCGTTGGTCGCTCTTAATTCGATCTTGGCCAGTTAGCCGCATCTTCTTAATTTTATCCCAACCACCCAGACTCCTGATCAATCCACCTCCCACAAGATCAGGACGTCTTCCCATCTCAATGCCGCTTTTTACATAGGCTCGATAGTTTCTCCGTGCTTCAGAAGTCCTTCTCCCAAACAATGCTAAAACGTATTCAGCATCTTGCCACTCTCTCTTCCTTTTCCCCATCAACGCGCTATGCCCTGTATATGGATAACGATCCAATCCCTTCAAATCATCCACGATCTTTGCCCTTAGAGGGTTCAAATGGATATACCGGACCAATTCCTGCAAATAGGCATCTTCCTGGCATATGATGGATTTGTATCTGTTTTGAAAAAGCTGCCCGTGGCGTTTGTGCCTTCGATTGTAGTAAACTGCGTATCCGGTAAGCAGTCTGCGCATTAGATTGGAGATTCCCGATGTGCCGCTTCGGAAGAGAAAATGGGCGTGATTTGTCATAAACACCCATGCATAGCATTGGGTCTTAGTTCTAGGTAAGAGAACAGATAACCTTTCAATAAAGTCCTCACGGTCTTTATTGTCATTGAATATCTTTCGGCGCTCTATTCCTCTGATGATGATATGATGCAAGAGGCCGGGCGTATCTAAACGGGACATCCTAGGCATATTCTGAATATACACCTCGACCCATTTCTTGTCAAGTTATTGGATTATTTAAGGACGTCCCACTTTTCGCACACTTTTCGCACTTTTCGTTCATTATCCGGAAATGCGAGCGTTGGTGGCATAAGGAAAGCCCGAAAAAAGTTTACAAGACGACCATGATGGGGATTTAGCCGCATTGATTCCTTTAGAATGTTTATGTAAGATCGTCTAAAGACTCCTGAAATGAACCTTACTCACTCTGACAAAATGAGATTCCAGTATAATTACAGAATCGCTACGCGATCTAATACATGCAACTTGCCGCAGTTATATCAATGTACCGATAATGTCAATCGGGAAAACCCTGATTTTTGCATCAGGAAAAGGATGAGATTGGGGTTCAGAGATTCAGAGTTCAGGGTCTGTTAAGAAAAGAATGCCTAAAATGAGCCAAAGTACTTGAAACTTTCTTTTGTTAACCTTTGCTTGTTTTCACCATTTTTTCTGTCACCCATGATAGGCATCACGTAGGATACAGAGGTTGATTAAACGGATTAAACCAGCGGCTAGGCTGGAGGTCCCAGCTTTGCTTTTAAGGAACTTTCTCCTCATAGTAAATCGTTCGCCATTCGGCCCGAGCTCATGGCCGAGGGCTAACCCCGCGGCCCGTCAGCCTGCTACAAGGATGGACAAGCCGTGGGGCATGCGCTCGCTGTGCATTTTCAAGCAGGCCCGTTATGGTTTTGCTCTCGCCCGCTCCCCTTCGGCGCCGCTCAGGGTCGTTCAGTGCACAGAGAACACGGAGGATACACTAATGATAGTGGATTACGGAAGAACCTTAAGAGTTGACAACTCATTGTAGCTGACCTACCGTATTTGACGAAAAAAAATTAAGGAGGACATCAAGGCTATGCAGGACAAAATTCAGGAGGCTGTTGATTTTCTTTCATCGAAAATAACGTCTTCACCAGTAATCGGAATCATTCTAGGGACCGGTCTGGGAGGTATTACCGAGAAGATGGAGGTGGAGCTTCGTGTTCCCTATGAGGAGATCCCCTATTTCCCCATATCGACCATCGAGGGACATCGGGGCACGCTTGTCTTCGGCACATTGGCCAATAAAAAGGTCGTGGCCATGGAGGGAAGATTTCATTTGTACGAAGGCTACACCCCTGAAGAGATTACCTTTCCCGTCAGAGTAATGTCAAAACTGGGCGTCCAATACCTTTTTATGTCAAGCGCCGCAGGGGGCCTGGATCCGGAGTTTGCACCGGGGGACTTGATGATCGTTATTGATCACATCAATCTCACAGGGACCAATCCGTTGATCGGTCCTAATCTGGATGCCCTAGGCCCCCGGTTTCCCGATATGTCCGAGGTCTACGACCGGGATCTAATCAACATTGCGAGAAAAGAGGCTGCGAATATTGATATCTCCCTCAAGGAAGGGGTTTACGTAGGCGTTTTAGGCCCCAGTCTTGAGACCCCTTCTGAGACGCGGTTTCTCAGAATAGCTGGAGCCGACGCGGTGGGAATGTCCACGGTTTCCGAAGTCATTGTGGGCGTGCACTGTGGGCTAAAGATCTTGCTGATCGTTGCCGTCACAAACGTCAATATCCCCGACGCCATGGAGAAGACCTCAATTGAAGAGGTCATCGCGGCTGCAGAGAAAGCCAGTCCCAGGCTTTCCCTCCTGTGGGAAAAGATCATTGATGCGCTACGCTAATGGGTTCAAAGGTCCAGGGTTCAAGCGTTCAGGGTTCAGAGCTTGACGATCCACTTTCTTTGATCACGAAAACACGAAAGTCAGAAAACGCGAAAAAAGGCAAAACAAACGATCTCTCGCCCATTCGCTACGCTCATTCGAGTACGCAGAGAACGCAGAGAAACAGATAGCTTTAAATAGTGGGACTACTAGAGACTCACAGCACGCATATACAGTTTCTTGTTTTTTTCTTTACCTCTGTGAACTCTGTGGCCTCTGTGAGAGACCAAAAGAAATATCTCTCGCCCGTTCGCTACGCTCTCTAGAGCACACGGAGAACACAGAGAAAAGGAATCTCTCTTTATGGAGAAACTTGACCTTCTAATCAGGAACGGAACGATCTTAACCATGGACCCCGAAAACACGGTTTTCGAAAAGGGGATAATAGGAATTCATGGGGATAAGATCTCATTTATTGGATCAAATGAAGACAAAGGGTTTCATGCAAAACAGATCATCGATGCGAAGGGCGGGCTGGTCCTCCCTGGTTTGATTAATGGACACACCCATGCGGCCATGAGTCTTTTTAGGGGGCTTGCCGATGACCTTCCTCTGATGGAATGGCTGAACAACTACATCTTTCCCGCAGAGAAGAAATTGGATTCTGACTTTGTGTTTACAGGAACCCTTCTTGCCTGTGCAGAGATGATTCTGTCAGGGACGACGACGTTTTGCGACATGTATCTATTTGAGGAAGAAGTGGCCCGGGCCGCAAAGCAGGCAGGCATGCGGAGCCTTGTGGGCGAAGTGCTCTATGACTTTGAATCTCCCAATTACGGCCCTGTTGAGAACGGTCTCAGGTATACGGAAGACCTGATTCAGGCATGGCAAGGTGATCCTCTCGTCTCTATTGCCGTGGAACCCCACACCCTCTTCACCTGCTCTCCTGAGCTCCTGTCTGCTTCCCATGAGCTGGCGACGAAATACGGCGTCCCTCTGATCATTCACGTGGCCGAGACAAGGAACGAGGTGGATGATGTTAAGAAAAGATACGGGAAGCGCCCTATCGAGCACCTTCACTCATTGGGAATTTTAGGACCTCACCTCATTGCTGATCATTGTGTGCATCTTCAAGAAAAAGAGATCCAGCTTTTGGCTGATAACCAAGTGAAGGTCATTCACAATCCGGAAAGTAATATGAAGTTGGCATCCGGCATCGCGCCGATTCCTGATATGCTCGCCAAACAGGTGACCGTTGGACTGGGCACGGACGGATGCGCTTCAAATAACAATCTTGATCTTTTCGCGGAAATGGACACCGCTGCGAAGCTTCATAAAATAGGCACCATGGACACCACCGTGATGGATGCCTCGACGGTTTTAAGAATGGCCACCATCGAAGGGGCCAGGGCCTTGGGTCTGGGAGATATGGTGGGCTCCCTCGAGTTCGGGAGAAAGGCGGACATCATCATCGTGGACACTAATAAGCCTCATTTGACCCCTCTTTATAACCCCATTTCCCATCTTGTTTATGCCGCCAGAGGAAACGACGTGAGTCACTCCATCATCAACGGTCGTTTGGTTATGGAAGATAGAAGACTTTTGACCCTGGATCTTTTTGAGATCATGGAAAAAGCCCGAGAGAAGTCCAAGGATGTGAAGAGTTGGATCAACCAGTGATCACGAAAACACGAAATAGAGAAAACACGAATAAAGGAAAACAAACAATCTCTCGCCCACTCGCTAACGCTCATTCGAGTGCGCAGAGAACGTAGAGAAAAAGAAAGATCTGAACTCATATAAGATCAAAAGACTCACTCTTACTTCTAGAAACTCAAAAGACTCACACAGTTTCTTATTGTTTTCAACTCTGTGAACTCTGTGGCCTCTGTGAGAGACCAATTCAAAGTAATCTTGACATTCTTTATTTGCATGGGTATCATAACTTACAAAGAATGAAATCATTGGATTGTCTTGGTTTATTTACAAACATTAAAAGTAAAGAAGTCAAAGGTGGAGCCATGAAAAAGGATGACTCTAGAATTTCAAAATCTGTAAGAGTGAAGCCTGAACTCTGGCAAATTGCCAAATCAAAGGCCGTTTTGGAGGGCAAGAGCATGCAGACTCTGATTGAGGATCTCTTGGGGGATTACATCATAAAGAAAAGAAAGCCGCAAAAAAGATAGAGAAGGGCTTCAGGATTAGAAAAGGGGTGGGCTTTTCATCCCAACCCTTTGATATTCATGGTGCCTAGGACGAGAATCGAACTCGTACAGGGACAAGCCCCGAGGGATTTTAAGTCCCTTGCGTCTACCAATTCCGCCACCCAGGCACAGGGATGGTCTATCTTAATTTGTTCTCTTCGTCAAGCGTAATAAGGCTTAAAGACTGCCCGCCCTAAACACGGCGGGTAAAAAGGCTGAAGGTGGGTCGAAGCGACCCTGTCGTAGGCCACGCCAAAGGGGGGATGGGGCTACTCATATTGGGTTAGGGACTTTATGCCCATCTTCATCGGTTTGTGGATCGCTAGCGCGACTAACAGAAGAACTGCCGCAAAAGAAGGGATGATAAAGAGCCACTGGAGGCCTGTAAGGGCGCGATCCCTGACGCCGGCCATGAAAATGACAAGAACCGGCCCTGCTTCTAAAACAATGATGGCACCCATAAAGATGGCGCTGATGATCATGTACATCACGCCCCCGAAACCTGTGGATACCTGTGCGATATTCTCATATTTGAATTTGGGGTAGAGGGCCCCAAAGCCGATTCCCAGAGCTACAATTCCAAAGATGGCCAGAAACATGGTGACAGAGGAAAGGACCATCATGAAACGGGACACATGGAGGAGATAATTGGTGAAGACAACGAGTATCTCTCCCAGAATGAGCATGGGAAAAAGATAGAATATGTATTTCCCCCACAGAAACCGCTTCATGGAGAGGGGAGAGGAGCGCAAGATCCAAAAAGCCCTGCCTTCGGCACTGATGGCTGGAAATATAAAACGCACCCCAATAGCCGAGAGGACAAACCCGGCCAGCCCCATATTGAGAAAGGCGATTTGGTTCTGGAGAAAATCCATGGGCAAGGGGTTTCGATCCAAAGGAAGCACCGTGAAGTTGTAAAGGTAGACCGCGACAAGGGCCCCGAGAAGGAGCAGTTGAGACCATTGGGTATTATCCCGAAAAAACGTCCTTAGATCTTTATCCATGACCGAGGCCAGATCATCCGGTATCAACTTGGTCAGAGATTTCAAACAAAAATCCAGTAGGGTCTGCCCTCCCCTTCTCCTTTTCTTGGCCTCTTGTGACTTGGAAAACCCATTGAAATATATGAACTGAGCCACCCAGATATTGATTACGATCAAGGCCGCGGCAGACGACCAGACAAAGACGGCTCCGAAAAAGTGACCTTGTTTGGCAGAGCCGCTCAGATGGTCCCAAAGGGTCTCCGTAAGCCAGTGGGTGGGCAAGTAGGGCGAATCCGGGGCCTCTAAGGCAGTCATATATTGCATTATACTGAAAAATGCTTCTGGATCCACCAGCCTTTCCGGTCTCAGAAATCGAAACATCAAATAGAGTCCTACGATGATGAGTATACACAAGAGCATGACAATATCTCTTGTCCTCTGAGCAGGAAAAATCTGAACCAGAACCATGGTCAGGAGAATGCCCATCCCTGCCGCAATGATGGCTGTGGCCAGCCCCATGTGGAGGAAGGTTAAATAATAGGCCGGGCCCGGCTGATACACGTAGGCGTAGGCCATCATGACAGGAAGCCCGAAGATAATGACCATCCATGAGCTATCCACAAACGTATTTACACAGCGACTAAGGAAAAGCTCTTCCAGGTGGACAGGGGCAGCATGGCACAATTCCAGATCAACAGACAGATAGAGATTAGAGAGAGCGGTGACAATGTGGCTGAAGATCAGAAGCGAAAAAAATGTCAAAAGGACCATTGAAAGAAGATGATGAGCCAATATGTCCCCGATCATCTCGACGGATTGGAAATAGGTGAGCACTCGAGAGGAAAGGACGAATATTCCAGCCCAGAACAAAAGTCCGACAATCGCCATGATGAAAATTTTCTTGCGGGCACTCGATTCAGACCTCAAGAGGCTGTTTCTAAACCCGAGGATTCTCGGGCTAAGAAGACGAAAGAGATTGTTCATGGGGAACCTTTCCACCCTCCGTGAGTTTCAAAAAAACGCTTTCCAGGCTTCCCTTTAAACCGGCCTGTCTTTCCAGGTCTTCTGCCGTGCCTTTGGCGATAATCTTACCAGCCTGGATGATCGCTATTTCCCCGCATACTTCCTGGGCAACCTCAAGGGAATGGGTGGACATAAAAATAGTTCTTCCTTTGGCGGCCTGTTCCCTGAAGATTGTTTTTACAAGCCTTGCAGCCTTAGGGTCGAGACCGACCATGGGTTCATCCACAATGAGGACCTCCGGATCGTGAAGCAGGGCCGCGCACATGGTCAAACGCTGCTTCATACCATGGGAGAAACTCTCAATAAGTTCTCCACTCCAATGGCTGAGTTCAAAGACTCTAAGGAGTTCCGTCACATGACCGTTGAGAGACTGAGAGTGATTTAAATTGTATATCCCGGCAATAAACCGGAGAAACTCCAGGGCAGTCAGTTTTTCGTAGAGGAATGGCTGATCCGGAATAAAGCCGACACACCTTTTTGCCTCGAAGGGCTTCTTTCTCACATCGATTCCATTGATGGTGATTCGCCCTTCGGTGGGTCTCAAAATACCGGCCATCATCTTGATAGTCGTGGTCTTACCCGCCCCGTTCGGGCCTAAGAATCCGAAGACCGTCCCCTTATCGACTTTCAAATTAAGACCATCCACTGCCCTGAGGCCTCTATACAGTTTGGTCAGGTTTATCAGTTCAATCATGGGTGATATCTCCAAACGAGTCACATATTATGAAATCGAGGGGGGTTCTCAAAATCAAGGATTCCGAATCATCTGTAACTTACTTCGAAATCCAACACCTTTAATTCCAGTTTACCTATCAATCCCGCGATTGACACTTGCTTGTCCAGATTTCCCTCCACTAGCTTGATGTGGGTGGCATCCACAGGTAATTGGTTTAGGGTGGCGTCCATTGAGATCCATTCGCCGATATAGGCTTCTGTCCAAGCATGGTAGAAGAATTGCCCCCGCGAGTAAGTCAATCCGATGCTGAGTTTGGCAGGGATCCCCGATGCCCTGAGCAGCGCGGTCAACAATGTCGCATGCTCATTGCAGTCCCCGACCCTTGTCCTTAAGACCTCTATCGCGCTGGGTATGGTAAGCACAGGCATTTTTTCCAGGTTCTGATAAACCCAGATGGAAAGTCTTCTCGCCGCCACCAAGGCGTTCTCTTCGTCACCTGCAATCTCTTTGGCCTTCTTCATTATGGCCGCATCATCGCTCTCAATATTCAGTTCCGCATCCAAAAAAATCTTTATCTCTTCCTCAGAGCCTTCATAGGGCCGCATCTGGAGACCCTGGAAAGGGGGAGTCTCTCTGGAGATTTCTATCACTCCCTCATGGAAACGCTGTCGCCCGGCATTCAATACCTCCGGGTCAAGATCAGCATCATCAATCCCGTCCACTCGGAGTTTTAGATATTTCACCCGACTGGGGTCCGGCAACGTCCTATCTACCTTAACCGAAGCGGATTCATAGAAATCAATATCCTCTCCTGTGTATTCCAAGTCTCGAGGTGCCCTAGCAGGACTTGACTTGACAATGGTCAGCCCCATAAGACCTTCCTCTTTTAGGGTCGTACCCCTCTCGTCCAGCCAAAAGGTTAGCAGTTGGCCCCACATTTCCGCTTCCAATCGGAAGGCACCATAAGATATCTTGTCAATTTTAACGGACTCTCTACCCACGACTCTGATAACCGCCTCCTTTTGTGCCATGGTAGCTGGATCGAATAGAGGGATCGTGAATGCGTCACCCACCTTGATCTTCTTGACCTTCAAAAACTGGCCGACACTTGCTCCCATCATGGGAGAGTTTGCCAGCGGGATGACTTGAGTTCTCTTCTCCTTTCCCTTTCCTGTGTTGATCGTCAATTTCTTGTCTTTCACCTGTCCGGAGACGTGAAACGTGACCACGCCGGACTTCATGCTATAGTCGAAACTCTCCAAGAGGAACTGAGCATCTAACCGGCACTGGGTAGCCGTATAGACACCACTGGCCAGCCCCATGAGCTTGAGCCTCAGAAATATCTCCTCCTGAAGAAAATAGCCCGCCTCAAAAGGCGTGATCAGGTTCACGGAATACCCTACCTTCTTGCCGTTGAGATAGATTTCTTTCCATTCCCGTTCCGCAGAGTCTATCCCGGCCGTCAGTTGTGCGGATGCAATGCTTTGGCTCTGGCGGCTAATATGAAGGCTCTTCACCAGCATGCCGATCATAAACACCCACAATGTCACGACAGCTACGCCAAATAGATTTAGAAGAAATCTGGGCTTTTTATAGGTTCTCATTTCCTGATGATCAGAGAAATTTGGAGCTAGTGTCGTGTCTCAGAAGTGACTCGAATCTAAAAGGCTCTGCCACAGATTCACAAGGGGGCATGGGGGTCTCTTTTCAGTTCCACCACCCAAAAGACGCCCAAGCCCGTAACCACCCCAAAGTGAGCAAACCTCAGTGGACAGGTACAAAGAATGCCCGTCGCTGTGGCGACATTGCTTGTAGGACTGCTTTGTACCCTGCATAAACCTGGTGCCGTTCCACCACCTCTGGACAGATGGTGGTGAACCTGAAAAGAGACCCCCATGCCCCCTTGTGACGTGTCGTAGAGTCTGCTCAGGATAATAGAACTTATTTCTGGGGCACAACACTAGGAGTAATTCAACAAACTCACATACTATATTTTCGCTTATTTTCTCCCAAAATTCAAGGGATAGGAAAGGGGGCCCTGTATGTTTAAGGCCGATGAAATTTATCCGCGTTTGCAGATTATTGGAGAGGGCGTAGATGAAGACAAAAAAACCTGAAATACTCCAAACAGGCTCACGCCAGACACAAACCCCTTTGATATGGGTTATGTCTCACGAAGCTATGATGCGTTTGGGCACTTCAGGTGCTTACATCTTGTATTTTCCGAAATCCTCCGGGTCCAGTTTTTCCAGGATTTCCTGCCACTTTTGCCCTTGTTCTGTCTTGACCTCCGGGTCCATTGTCAAGTCTATTTGTTTGGACTTCTCAATTACCTCTTCATCCACAAAAATTGGGGCGTCCACCCTAAGGGAAAGGGCCAGAGCGTCGCTCGGTCGGGCGTCGATGGAGATTTCTTTTCCTTTATGAATTAAGTGGATTAAGGCATAATAAGTGTTGTTCTTCAGATCACAAACCTCCACCTTATTTATCTCAATGTCTATTTTGTCTATGATGGTCTTGAGTAGGTCATGGGTCATGGGCCTGGAGAACTTGATTCCCTCTAATTCACTGGCAATCGCAGTGGCCTCGAGCAAGCCTATCCAGATAGGGAGGGTCCTGTCGCCATCAACCTCCTTCAAAATCACGATAGGGCTGTTTGTCAAAGGGTCAAGGGTTAAACCGGATACAAGCATGGGCTTGAACATTAATGCCTCCATGGTTACTTCATAAGAAAACTAACTAAAACATTGTCAACTATACAATCCCTTTTGTCAACATCCCTTTTGCACGATCCGAAACCGGGACGCCCCTTTGCGGAATTCGGGTGGTCATAATGACCACTCTGCCGTTCTATATACCGGATCTACGAGCCAGGAAATCTTCATAACCGCTTGTACAGACACACTTTTTGATGAGAGGACATCTTTTTGTGCAAGAATGGCAATGATATTTGCACTCCCGCCCCACGTGTGCTAGGCTCAGGTCCTATTTTCCCGCCAGGTGCAGACTCGGGGGATTGAAGCAGACTATTGAAGTTCTTCTCCATATTATTAGATAGCTATTTCG
>CAZCCX010000039.1:0-12041 GCA_964497115.1 uncultured Desulfobacteraceae bacterium | reverse complement strand
CCTCCTTTATGGTTAAAGGAGCTTGGAAGTGAAACTCAACAAAGAGAATTCTTAGAGAAGAAAGCACTCATAAAGATCTTGGAACGTTTTGAAATTAATAAGGGAAAGGAATTTAAAGGTTATTGTATAGATGCTCGGGAATTGAGCTAGCCCGAAATAAACGGTCCTTTCATTTTTAATAATGTTGATATCACTCAGCCGAAAATCGATGACCACCACATGATGAGGCGACTTTCATTTTGATAGACAGGGATATAAAAACGTAGGTTCTAAAACAACTTGTGATATTGTATTAAGATCAATAACTCCATCAATCCTCTGATAAGAGAATAATGCCTTAGAAACCCACCACCTTTGAAGGAAGAAGGGTCAAACGTAGATTTGCCCCCTTTATACTGGTGAGTAACCAGAACCCCTTATTTATTTGATTATATTGGTGGTGTGGAGTATAAGCAATGGAAAGAAAACAGGCAAAAGCATCAAAAGTTGTCACATTTTGTCACACCCGACACGATCTCGCGGTCTGCGTCTAGGTTGTTTTACAATGGAGCACTGAGACATGGCCTCTAAACGCCCCTGGGAAGATAGGTGGGAAAGAGGGCAAGAGCTTTCAAAGGGCGGACAGGGGACTACTTACCTTGTCACATCCAAACAGGGAGAGCTTTTCACTGAGAGCGCCGTCCTCAAGCTGCTCCGCAATCAGAAGAGTCCACAAGCCCGTCGGCGGATGTTTCTAGAGGTGGCAAACTTAAGAGCTTTGCATAGCGCAGGTTGCAGTGTACCCCGAGTCTTGGATGCAAATGCCGAACGGTACGAAGTGTCTAAGATTCCCCTCTACTTCGTTATGGAGTATATCAGTGGGGAGACGCTACAGAACTACGTAACGGAATCAAGTGGCCTACCTATTGATGAATCCGTGCAACTTATCTTGAAGATGTGTGACACACTTGCCACAGCACAGAATGAAGGTATTCTCCACCGTGACATCAAACCAGAGAATATTATACTGAAAGAATCCGACGAGTCAGTAAGGGTCCCGGTCATTGTCGATTATGGTCTCTCTTTCAATACTACTGATGACCAGAACGCCACAAGGGGGAGTGAGACATTAGACAATCTCTTTCTCAGCCTTCCTGAACGCAGAGTCCCTGGCGGTGATAGACGGGATCCGAGATCTGACCTCACTGGGCTCTGTGGCATCTTTTTCTTCTGCCTTAGTACCGAGGCCCCGGTGGATCTAGTTGGTCCCGATGGAAACCCACCCCACCGCAGGCATGGAAAAGCCCTCCGGGAGAGATTTGAGGACAGCGCCCAAGTCACCCTTGTTGAGGCACTGCTTGATCAAGGGTTATCAAGCAACCTGGATACTCGCTTCCAAACCGTCGACGAACTGCGGAATAGACTCAGGGATATCTTAGAGCCATCCGCTCGCAAAGCAATGGAGGATCTTAGGTTGGTCGCGAAAGAGATATCACAGAACCTTCTAAAGTCCGACCGCAGAACACAGCTTACTGAATACAAATCTGCATCAACAGGGCTCTTACAAGCGCTGAAAAACTGTGTACATGGATACAAAAAGGACGAGATCCCACCTTTCATCTTGGGTGAGCAAACTAAAAAGAAATCAGAATTATTTAATCTGGATGGGCTGGATGATATTGGCGTCTGCTTTAGTTGTGTGATCGAAATGCAGAACCATCCGAACCGAGCTGCCATTGAATACCATTTCGCAGCGAGGGGACTACAATGTGCCGTATTTCGGGCGACAATGAAAGGTACGAGAAAAAGGGCCAAATTTGAAGTTGTGGAGCCCTGGACCCCGATCCAATGGTATGAAGGTGTCTCTGGACCAGATATAGATATTGTCATCGAGGACTTCAAAGCCTCGCTTGGCGAAGCCATGAAACTATTGGAGAGGGAAATCCTTAAATCATCTATGCAACCGGAATGACTCTGGCAACAGCAAGATTGAATTCGACTCCGGAAAACCTCCGAACACCCTACTGAAACCTCCGGGTTTTTGTGCCCTTAGAGTATCAATTTCGGTTGTTGTTGCGCCATGGATATTCAAAGAGAAACCGAAAGGAAACCCTGTTAAAAAAGAGAAGTGAGAAGGGGGTCGGATCGAGTCAAGTTTCTAAAATAGAACGAGTAAATCGCAAAATATGGCCGGTTCTATCCCTTAGAGCTACGGTTTTAGCACCTAAAAGGGCTCTCTAAGAACTTGGTGATAGCGCTATATACTTCAGGTCCATCAAAACCTGAGATAAGAGAATAGGATCAGAGAAACCCCGGCAAAGGAACGATTGTCATAATTCGAGGCCCTCACCGGGGTCTCTTTTTCTGAGAAACCCTCTGGACTTATGACTACGTATGAGACTGTCTTCAGTTTAGTGGGGCCTTGAAAATGATAGATTACTGGATGTAGTCTGTAGCGATCGAGATCATCGGACCGCGCCATGTTGCTAGTGAGGTTACTTGTTAAGTTACCGAATTCGGACTCTCGTGATGATAAACCACCCAATACCGCATACGATCAGAAGTACTGGTGGGATACTTGGATCATCTTCTACGTAGCCGACAATTATCACAAGTATGGCTCCTATCACAAAAGTTATTATCGATAGTAGGGCATGCATCTTTAGCTTCTTCATAGTATCGCGGCTTCTGTTCCCTACACCACCCTTTTCTGCGCTTGCTGGAATTGTATTGCCTCCATGTATGATATGGTTTAGTTTTGTTCCCAAGCGGTATAACATTGATCTATCTAAACTGAAGAACTCAAGCGGCGCTTCATTTTATTGCCTTTTTATAAGCGTCCCCCTTTTCGGAATTGGCACTTTACCCGATTTCAATAAGGAAAAGGAACGGACGAAATATTCCTCTCTATCGGTAGTTGAAAATCATTGGGAAGATCACCGTTACTATCACAGCCCATCCTGCGTAGACAGGAATGTAGACTGTTTGCCATTTCGCCAGGCTTACGAACTGCGAACGTCGCATTAAGAACCGTAGGAGGAGCACAGCCGACCAGCCCAAATTCACTATGAGGATCATATTCAAGCCAAGCGCTGCAACTTTGTTGGGACTGAAACCGAATTCCGAGATACGCTGTAGGATCGCTAGAAGAGCAAGGATATCGACCAGCAGAGCGCTGATGACCAGCAATAACTGAAGTATGTCAAACAGATCGGGAGGCGCTATGGAATCTCGCGCAGAGATCGAGTAAAGAAGCAATCCCAGCACAATGACGAGAAGCAGGTCGAACCCGATTAACACTTCCCGTTCGACATTGATACCGCTTTGGGTTAAGAGCATTGTGGCAAGGAAGCTGAGAAGTAGCAGGACAAAAAGCGGAGTGAAAATTCTGGTCAGCACCGGCGCCATGTTTTCAATGATACTCTGTTTGGCTTCAACCAGCCAGGCGCTTATCAGCACTGCACCCATGATTCCACAAGGAAGCACCCACGAGCTTACGATTAGTTCAGCATCCAACTCGATGGCCTTAAAGGTAAACATTGTGAACGCTATCAACACAGCACCACCAAGGGCGATCAAGCAGTAGTAGATAAACCATTCTCCTGAGAAACGGACAAAGTTCATTCGTTGATCATGGTTTTGCCAACCTTGCCCGGCGTAAGAGAAACCGACAACAAACCACAATGCTATGGGAAGATGGATAACCACTAGGCTCTCGGTACTACCTCCCGGTGTAAACGGTAACAAGTTCACGATCAGAGCTGCAAGGAAAAAAGATATGAATAGTATCGATATAGCCTTCGTGCTCAGGCTGCGTTTCCACACAAAGTAACCCGAAAGGAAAGGCAACACGAATAGACTGAAGTTACGCGCGTAAAAAAACATATCCGGGTCAGGTCCCGAAAGGTGTTTTCCGAATAGTTCAGGGGTCTTGATTGAGATTGCGGCAAGAATCGCCAGCACTATGACCCCTTTAGCTTCATGATGTCTTCTCCACTGGTTTTTATTATCCTTTGGCGGAGAAACAAACTGTTTCCATAGTCTTTCGGTATATTCCAGGGCAAACTCACGTGAAATTGAGTTAAGGTCACCCATGCGCTTCACTGCGACAAAGAAAGCCTCATCATCATCGAGACCTGCCTTGACAAGGATGTCGATCTGATTGCGTAAGTGATCTTCAAGTTCTTCAGCATCAACTGATTCGATCGCCGGATGTTTCTGCAAAGAGGTGCGCCATTCATCGATACGTTTTTCCAATCGCCGCTCTTTTTCCACAGGATTATCTCCTTCTTGTGAACTGTTCAACCAAGTTGTACGGCTGTTTTTAGGACTAATGGCGAAATGCTGCGGATGGTTGTATGTACCAGTTCCCACTGTTGCAGTTGTCTCGCCAGTTCTTCCTGTCCCTCTATGGTTAGTTGATAATACTTTCTTTTCCTGCCCGATTCCGACATACCCCAAGTCGCTTCGATGTAGCCATTACGCTCCAATCTGTGAAGCAGAGGATATAGCATACCGTCAGCCCAGTTTATCTCTCCCCCGGATAGTTCCTCTACCCGCTTCACGATGGCATAACCGTAACTTTTGCCTTCCTTCAGAATGGCAAGCACAAGCGGCGTAGCCGAGGCAGCAACAAGATCTTTGCCGATGTTCATGTTGATAATTTTCCTTACTCAATCATCCAAAAACTTGAGGTCACGAATGCATAGAAGCAATATACATTGTACATCTATGTATTGTCAAGTGTTTCTCAAAACAAAAGAAGCTCAGTGTATATCACTGAGCTTCTTTTGCTCCTTTGGCGGGGATTAAGTCCGCATGTCTACTTGTAAAATCAAAAGGTTAGCAGACATGTGAGTCCATTTTGACCTCCGCTTTTATGCCACACTTAACTGGTTGGTTCGCGACAGCCCCAGAAAATCTGTGGTGAAGTTACCATTAAGCATCAAGATTATTTGAGAACCGTGCGTGTGGAAACCGGGATCCCGTTTTCAATGGTTGACTCAACAAACTATATTCTATGCCCCCACGGATTACAGTGAAAGTGGGACATCCTTAAGTTTTTCAATTTCTATGAATCAAACCCACATATGCCGATTCATCCTACGGTGCCCGCCTGAGATACCTTCTGGAGATCACACTTATAGCTAACCCTGTGATAAGAGAATAATATGCTATGGAAGCTATAGCCTCTGAAATATGAGATAGATTGAGAGTATCACAGAGATATGAATACTTGTGATATCCCACCGAAAGAGCGGAAAAGATTTCCATCAACGCGCTAATTTAGAGCGAATCACTTTATAGACGGGTCGCACGGATAGCCCCAGCAGGATGAATGCGCCTGCCAGTTTTACCCAAAAAGGAATGACCTCCGCGGCCTGTCCCGCGATAGCCTGGGCCGAGATACCAAAAATGGAATAGGCCTGATCAAGGGCCAAACCAAAGACCACGGCTGAAAGGGCAATGGTAAACAGATAGAGGGCTGTCGCCCTTTTTCCCAAGATCTCGAAAAGCACGGTCAATGAGGTGATATTGGTGGCAGGCCCTACAAGAAGAAAAACCAGCGCGGCCCCGGGACTGATTCCCTTGAGGATCAAGGCGGCTGCAATGGGAGTGGAGGCCGTGGCGCAGATGTACAGGGGGATACCCGCGACCAACATGATGAGCATCGCCGGCAGACCGCCACCGAGATAATGGGTCATCACATCAATAGGGATCAGAACGGTAATCACACCGGCTAAGACAATCCCCAATATGAACCAGACGGCAATATCGTCCCACAGCTCGCCAAAGGCGTAAACTAACCCGGCCTTGATCTTTTCTAAGGCACTGTGATGGGATTGATGCTCATCGGGCGAACAGTCCAGTCCATCGCAACACCCGTCTACCGTACAGCTGAGATCCGGCACACTCTGAAAAGGGGCATCCCCTCGCCGGCCGAACAGATTCTCTGAGATACCGGCCGCCATCGCCGTGACAAAAGCTGCGACAGGCCTGGCTATGGTCATGATCGGATCAAGCAGGGCATAGGTGATGGCTATGGAATCCACCCCGGACTCCGGCGTAGAGATCAGGAATGCCATGGTCGCTCCGTTATTGGCTCCTTGCCGTTTGAGTGATGCGGCAGCAGGCAGGACACCGCAGGAACACAATGGAATGGGGATCCCCAGAAGAGACGCCTTAAAAACCGATCTGAATCTTCCCTGACCCAAGTGACGGGCCACAGTCCCTGGGTTCAAAAATATGTACAACATCCCGGCCACCAGGATG
Source organism: uncultured Desulfobacteraceae bacterium (assembly GCA_964497115.1). Taxonomy (GTDB): domain Bacteria; phylum Desulfobacterota; class DSM-4660; order Desulfatiglandales; family HGW-15; genus JAFGFY01. The sequence goes on along the minus strand of CAZCCX010000039.1, from coordinate 5,789 downwards.
CCGAACAGGACATAGATAGAGGCCTCACAAAAGAGATGCCAGGACTCCAAAATGATATCAAGAATAAGGTTCAAAGCGGTGCCATTCCTTTCTGAAAGAATCAAATCACCATTCGTCAATTTCTCTGGGCTACCACCACCCTATAATAACCACTATAATCCTTGATCCGGCGTTTTTCCACGTAATCATCGATTCTTTCCATTAATTCCATGGCCATTGTGGTCTGTTCCGGGTCCATCTCCAGCAATATCCAGCCACCGGCGTTTAGATATTTTGGGGCCTCTTTGATGATTCCCTTAATGAAATGCATCCCCTGCTCCCCACCGTCAAGGGCTGACCTCGGTTCATGGTCCCGAACCTCCGGTGCAAGTGAAGAGATGTGATCAGAAGCGATATAGGGGGGATTGGATACGATGACATCAAAGACAAGAGATGAATCGATCAACCCCTGCCACATATCACTAAGCAGAAATTCTACTCTGTCTTCTACACCATGTTTTTTGGCGTTTGTTTTAGCAAGGGCCAATGCCTCAACAGACACATCACTCGCCCAGACAGACGCCCCGTCAAACTCCCGGGCGATGACAATAGCCAATACCCCGCTTCCGGTCCCCAGATCCAAAATCTTCAGTCTTTTGGCCTCCGCCAATCTCTTTTCCTGATGCAGCGAGACGACCTGCTCCACCAAGAGTTCACTTTCAGGCCGAGGAATGAGAACCTGTGGACCGACCGCGAAATCCAAGGACCAGAATTCCTGTATGCCTGTCATGTATTGGATGGGTTCTCTGTTGAGTCGTCTTTTGATCAGTTCGCGGTATGCCGCAACCTCCCCTTCGTGAAGGGGTTGATCGAAATTGAGGTAGAGTTTTACTCTGTCGACTTTCAGCTGAAGGGCCAGAAGGACTTCCGCACTCAGGCGAGGACTATCAACTCCTTTTTCCCGCAGATAGTTGCTGGTGACCTCCAAGAGGTCTTTTATCGTCCATGATTTTCGGCGCACAATAACCGTTCAGCCCTTTTTGACAGGATTAATACCGATCAAATAATCCTCGAAAAATTCTTTTCCCCTTTGAGGGCTTCTGCCTGGAAATGGGTAATGACGGGGTCAAGGATCAGATCCATCTGTCCCTGAAGGATATCCTCCAGTCGATGTAGAGTCAAACCGATTCTATGGTCTGTAACCCTTGCCTGGGGGAAATTATACGTCCTTATCTTTTCGCTTCTGTCCCCTGACCCAACCATGTTCCGGCGTTCCTCTGAAATCTTAGATTCCTGCTCGGCCTGCTGCATATCCAGAAGTCGGGAGCGAAGGACCTTCATGGCCTTTGCCTTGTTTTTGTGTTGTGATTTTTCATCCTGGCAGGAAACAACAAGACCGCTGGGCATATGGCTGATGCGGACTGCGGAATCGGTCACGTTGACATGCTGTCCTCCACAACCAGAGGCTCGAAAGACATCGATACGCAGATCCTCCTGATCAATCTCCACATCCACTTCCTCCGCCTCAGGGAGTACTGCGACCGTTACTGCAGATGTATGGATCCGACCCTGAGTTTCGGTTTCAGGGACTCTCTGCACCCGGTGGACGCCGCTATCGTGCTTGAGACGACTGTATACGTTCTGTCCCTCTATAAGAAGGACAATTTCCTTGAATCCTCCGATCCCCGTACTGTTCTGGCTGAGGATTTCCGTCTTCCATCTCTTTGTCTCGGCATATCTGGCGTAGGCCCTGAAAAGATCTGCTGCAAAAAGAGCGGCCTCTTCACCACCGGTACCCGCCCGTATTTCCAAAATGACATTCTTTTCATCATTTGGATCCTTGGGAAGAAGCAATACTCTGAGCTTTTCCTCCAATTCTGAAAGAGTGGATTTAAGTGTTTCGATCTCCCCTCGAGCCAGCTTTCGTATTTCCGTATCAGAATCGTTGAGAAGAGGTCGATTGTTTTCGATTTCCTCCTGTACTGACAGATATTCGCGAAAGGTGTTGACAATGGGAGACAAGAGACTGTGTTCTTTGGCATATTCCTGATAGACTTTCCGATCATTTATGATCTCTGGACGTGACAGCTCGCCCTCCAATTGACTGAACCGTTCCTCGATATCTTTGACTTTTGCAAACATAAAAACTCGACCTCAGAATAGAGAATCCCAGCCAGGCTAAGACTCCCGCTCTTAACGGGCGGGAGAGGACCGGGTATCACATGTGCTCTCCAAAAGGGCTCATCCGAGAGGCAAAGCCGCATTATCTAGAAATTTCCTTTGGAAATCTATAGGTTGATATTTTTTGTCCGTTCGAGGGCTGTGCCTGCCTGTCGAATATGCCGCATGCGGCGGGGAAAGGCCAAGAAAGGTTTCACAAGGTAGTATTCTTGACGAGGCACGAAGTACTAGTTCTCTTCACTTTCGGCCGAATCTTTGGGTGCCCGGGCTTTTTCGAATTTGGCATACTTACGTCTAAAACGCTCTATCTTACCCGCTGAATCCACCAGTTTCTGCTTTCCCGTAAAAAACGGATGACATTTGGAGCAGATCTCTACCCTGATCTCTTTTTGTGTAGAACCTGTCTCAAATTCGTTACCGCAAGCGCAGTGCACAATAGTCTTATGGTATTCCGGATGAATGTCCTTTTTCATCTTTTCTTCCTTTCCTTAAAATCACTGAAGCAAGTGAATGCTTCTATTCACTCATAGAGGCCAAAAATTGTTTATTATCTTTTGTTCCCTTAATCTTGTCCAGCAGAAAATCCATGCTATCAACGGGTGTCAGCGGGGCCAAAAGCTTCCGGAGTATCCAGATACGATGCAGGTCCGCCTCATCCACAAGGAGTTCTTCCTTCCTTGTTCCGGAAAGATTAATATCCACAGACGGGAAGACACGTCTATCAGTCAGTTTCCTGTCCAGATGGATCTCCATATTCCCGGTCCCTTTGAATTCTTCAAAAATTACCTCGTCCATTCTACTCCCTGTATCGACCAATGCCGTGGCAATGATGGTGAGGCTTCCCCCCTCTTCGACGTTTCTGGCCGCCCCAAAGAAGCGTTTCGGCTTATGCAGTGCATTAGAATCAAGACCTCCGGAGAGAATCTTGCCGCTCGGTGGCACGGTCGCATTATAGGCACGGGCCAACCTTGTAATACTATCTAAAAGAATAAGGACATCTCGCTTGTGCTCTACCAGTCGTTTTGCCTTTTCAATGACCATTTCGGCCACCTGGACATGTCTCTGAGGCTGCTCATCAAAGGTTGAACTGATCACCTCTGCATCCACGGATCGCTGCATGTCCGTCACTTCTTCCGGCCGTTCATCAATAAGAAGGACAATCTTGTGAATACTCTTGTCATTGGCCGTCACACTATTGGCGATGTTCTGGAGGAGCATGGTCTTGCCTGTCCTTGGAGGGGCAACGATAAGCCCGCGTTGCCCTTTTCCAAGGGGAGTCATGAGATCCATAATCCTGGACGAGAAATTATCCGGCTTAGTTTCAAGCACGACCCTTTCATCGGGGTAAAGGGGGGTGAGATTGTCAAAAAGGATCTTTTCACGAGAGATCTCCGGATCTTCGTGATTCACCTGTTCAACCTTTAAGAGTGCAAAATATCTTTCCGTGTCTTTTGGTGGTCTGATCTGACCCGAAACGGTGTCACCGGTTCTCAGATTGAAACGTCTTATCTGAGAAGGGGATATGTATATATCATCAGGTCCAGGCAAGTAGTTTGAATCAGTAGCCCTGAGGAAGCCGAACCCATCAGGCAGAATTTCCAGGACGCCTTCGCCGTAAATGAGGCCGTTTTGATCGGAATTGGCCTGGAGCAGGGCAAAGATGAGCTCCTGCTTGGGCATTCCAGTAGCCCCTTCGATGCTGAAATCCTTCGCTAACTTCGTCAGCTCATTGATCTTCATTTTCTTGAGTTCCACAAGATTCATAGCTTAATCTCCGTCGTAGATGTATTTATCGATGACCTCGTAAAATCCGTATCAGACTTTTTACTCGGATCCTTCCTCACTCCAGACCGGTGCGGTTCTCGGCCTGATGATAGACTTCTTGCAGATCCATCATTTGCTAATCGAACTTCCTATCGTTTTTTGAGTTCATAAGGAACATCAGTTTCTGTGGTCAAACAGGAAAGCATGCCCCAATTTAATGCAGATCATCCTGCCCCAGAGCAAAGTTTCTTTCAGAATTGGAGAAAGGCCATAGGATTATCGGTATGCTCCGTGAGGAGGTTCTCAGATCAACCTTGCAAGTCCATTTGGATGAATGAAAGATGATAGCACAGCAGAACAACAATGGAGTTGATCATGATATCCGGTCTATACCGAATGCTCTGTTGGTAGGAAAGTATTTTAGTTCATAGAATATATAAGTAATTACCGCCTTTTGTCAATCTTTTTTATCCTCTTCATCCTCACGTTCCAGCCCTCTCAAGGCTTTCAGGACGGACTCCATATCATCGGGTAAAGGTGCATTGAATTCACAATAGTCCCCGGAATCGGGATGAACAAACCCCAACTTTTCAGCATGAAGCTGCTGTCTTTTCACGTGTGGCAAGATACTATCCATCAATGAAAGGCGTTTCTTCCACCAATTCCGTTTGTATCCATAAACGGGATCCCCTATAATGGGATAGCCTAGATGGGACAAATGGACCCGGATTTGATGTGTTCTCCCTGTCTTGAGGGTGACAGATAGCAGTGAAAAACCTTCCTTGAATTCCTCCAACTTCTGCCATAGAGTCAGTGCCCTTTTCCCCGAGGAGGGCTGAACAGACATCTCTTTTCTTCGCTTGGGATGACGAGCAATAGGAAGATCGATTTCTCCTTCAACCCCGGCGGGTATGCCGCAAATAGTAGCCAAATATCCTTTTCTAATGGTTCTTCCCTTGAATTGTCCGGCCAAAAACTGGTAAGCGTGGTCATTCTTGGCCACAACCACAAGACCCGATGTATCCTTGTCAAGCCGGTGGACAATTCCAGGCCTTAATACGCCACCTATACCCGATAGGTCATCGCAATGTTGGAGTAACCCATGTACCAAGGTACCGTTCGAGTGTCCCGGCGCAGGGTGAATGACCAGGCCGGGAGGCTTATCCAGGACGATAAGGGATGCATCTTCATGGATAATGCCGAACTCAACAGGCCCCCCCTTCAACTCATAGGGAGCGGCCGGAGGGATTACAACACGGACTTCATCCCCCCTTTTCAATCGATAGCCCGATTTCGGGGGTCGGCCGTTGACCGTTATAAGTTCTTTCCTTATGAGTTCTTGAACCCTGGATCGGGTCAGGTCATCGATCTGTGAAGCGAGAAAGGCATCAACACGGATGTCTCTCTGCTCGGTTGTAATTGAAAAGGAGAAAATCCTGTCTGGTTCCTGCTCCACTAGATAAAAGATTGGATAACTGCTTGTTATGAAAAGATTCTTTCCAGATCTTCCTCTACCTGTTCCTCCTCCACTTTCCTGGCCAAGGATATCTCCTTGACAAGGAGGCTTCTTGCGGTATCCAGCATCTTCCTTTCGCCAAAGGAAAGATCCTTTTCCACCTTCAACATCAGAAGGTCTCGGTAGACTTCTGCCACCTCAAAGACTGAGCCAGTCTTAATCTTATCCATGTATTCCCTGTAACGTCTGTTCCAAGTCTGGTTATCGATAACAACATCTCTCTTCTTAAGGATAGAGTAGAGTTTCGTAATATCATCCTGGCCGATAATTTCCCTTAATCCAACATTGTCTACATTCTGCTTCGGAATCATGATGATCATATCGTTATCAAGGATTCTCATCACATAGA
>CAZCCX010000038.1:6098-12124 GCA_964497115.1 uncultured Desulfobacteraceae bacterium | reverse complement strand
ACTTAGCTCGCCCCGTTAAATTGCGCTTCGCGCACCCGAAGGGATTTAACGGGGCTGCAGGGATCTTCAAATGGAAAGCAAACTGAGAAAAGGGAATCGCCGGTTCTGGTATTATTACGACCGGAACCGAAAGTCCCTGTCATTTTTGGGGCGAAGATGAAATCGATCCTTGTTATATCGAGAGAAGAGAAGGTTGTCGGTCAAATCCGTTCTTGTTTTCCGTCGGAGTGTAAAATCGGTAACGCAACTGGCAGCCCGGCGGCCTTGGATATGCTCCGCAAGAAACGCTGCGATATGATATTGATAGACATAGAAGTCCTGAGAGAGTCGGCGCATGGCAATGATTATAAGACGGCCCTGCAACCCTTCTGGCATTTGTATCCCACCGTCGACATCATCGCCATGTCATCTAAAGAAATGATCAGAGATGCGGTCAAGGCCGTGAAGGCGGGTGCCGACGATTATCTCGTCTATCCTCTCAATCCGGACGAGGTCAAGTATGTAATAAACTCCATCTATGAATCAATGATAATACAGTCCGAAGTCGATTACCTGCGCGATCAATTCTGGGAGACAGACGCATTAGACGTCGTTCAGACACATAGTCCTGTGATGAAAGCAGTCTACACAGACATACGCTCTGTTGCACCGACCAAGAGCACTGTTTTGTTGTCGGGAGAGACAGGCACTGGAAAAGGCGTGGCAGCGAATCTGATTCATAGGCATAGTAACCGAAGAGACGGTCCGTTTATCAGCGTACACTGTGGTGCTATCCCGGACACGTTGTTGGAAAGCGAACTGTTCGGGCATGAGAAAGGCGCTTTTACAGGCGCTGTGCGGAGAAAACTGGGAAAATTTGAGATTGCCACCGGAGGAACGATCTTTCTGGACGAGATTGGCACGATTAGCCATTCTGCACAGATTAAGCTCTTGCAGGTCCTCCAGGATGGGACCTTTCAACGGGTCGGAGGGGAGGAGACCATCAGGGCGGATGTCAGGGTGATTTGTGCCACGAACAGAGATCTAAGAGAAATGTGCGAAGACGGGCAGTTCCGAAAAGACCTTTATTATCGAATCAATGTCTTTCCCATTTACATCCCTCTATTGAAGGAACGTGGAGAAGACATTCCCCATCTTGTCGAAGTGTTTTTGAAGCAGATGAACAAGTTTAACACCAAGGAGATCCACGACGTTGATCCCCGAGTTATGGACGCATTCAAGCGCTATGCCTGGCCCGGAAATATTCGAGAACTTGAAAACCTTATTGAGCGAGCCCATATTCTAGAGACTTCTTCTATGTTCACTCCTGAGAGTTTTCCGGCTGAGCTTTTTGAATCCGATCTTGCTCTGACCACTCTGCCGGTAAATTCTTCACTAATCTTGGCGGAGGTGAGACGGAAAGGCATTGAGGATATCGAGAGGAACTATCTTAAGGAGGTTTTGGCGCGAAATAAGGGGAAAGTAAAGGAATCCGCAGAGGCCGCCGGCATCACCACACGTCAACTCCATAAATTAATGGCGAAATATGCCATTCGAAAAGAAGAATTCCGAACAACCCCTGTCCATTCAGCTTAACCGGAATCCATAGTTCCGGTGTCGAGAAAACCGGAACTCCGACTTCCCCCTTGCGTTTTTTCCTTCTACTTTCAAAGCATTAGAGTCTTCCGGGACCTAGAGTAAGGGTTGTTCACGATATCTTTACTCCTCGTCACCGGAAGCAGGAGTTCCGCCCCGTTCCTGTTCACCACATCAACCCTTGGAATAACAGCAAGTTATATATTGGCATGCCCATTGCTATCTATCTCATAAAAAGCAATCTGAGGCCATCACCGATGAGGCAAACCTGGTGAAGAGGGATTGATCGTTGAGGCTGTTTTGAACTTGATGAAATCCGGCAAGATAAAATGGGTAAGATAGCACAGGATCTGAAGCGGTTCCAAGTATGAGTTTTAATTGTGGATTGTCATATCTGATCTCTATATCTTCCGCCGTGCCACAACCAAATGAGCAATGGGGCAAGGTCCGTCTGTTGCTCCTAGGGAATCAAGAAAGAGGGGGGAAATATGAAGCAGAAGACAGGCCTCGGACGGTTCCAAATCCGGGGTCTTATTATTCCGGTGGCGTGGGATGAAAAAGGCAATGTGCTTACTGTTGCTGTCTCCACCTTTGATGAAGATGAATACATTGTTGATAGAGATAAGAAAGGCAACCAGCTGATCGGGCTATTGCGGGAAGAGGTGAAGGTTAGCGGTGAAATTGGAATTAAAGATGGCGTTAAGACGATCAAAGTGAGAAGCTGTGTCTTAAACAAGAAATCGGCGTTCAACGAGGGCGCCTTGGAGAAAAAACGTGAGGGTCACGCAAAAGGGGAATCCGTGCCGAGATAAGGCAGTCACAAAAATACGACAGACTCGTAATCATCCTAAAGTAAGTGCCGTTATCATCTGCTACAATGAAGAGGATAATATCTTGCGATGCCTCAATAGTCTTGTGTGGACGGATGAAATCGTTGTGGTAGACTCCTTTAGTACGGATAGAACTATAGTGCTATGTAAGAAACACACCGGCGAAGTATATCAGAAGAAATGGCCAGGGATTGTCCGACAAAGAGAACATGCTATTAGTCTTGCAAAAAATGAATGGGTGCTTGCCATAGATGCTGATGAAGCGGCGACTCGAGAACTGCGTGATGAGATATTGAGCAAGCTCAGTGAAGACAAGAATGAAAATGATGGATACTACATGAAGAGGCATTCATTCTATTTGGGAAGGTGGATCAATCACGGGGGTTGGTATCCTGATTACAAACTTCGGCTTTTTAGAAAAGACAAAGTCTATGTGGGTGGAGAGAATCCACACGAAAAATGCTTTGTCAATGGAAAGACTCAATGGAGAGGTCGTCCACTACCCTTACAAAGACATATCGCACCAATCGCTGACGATCGATACGTACTCCGATATTGTGTCAGATGAGCTTTTTAGAAAGAATTCAGCCTTCCCCTTGCTCAAAATGCTTTTCAAAACACCTGTAAAATTTTTTGAGACCTATGTCTATGGGTTAGGTTTTCTGGACGGGTTACCTGGTTTTGTGATTTCTGTTTTGTCATCCTACTATATCTTTATCAAGTACTCGAAACTCTGGGAAAAAAGAAAAGACACAAGGGTCACATCAACCCAGACCGTTCTACAAGTTGTTTCCAGAGTCACCACTCTGCGGAATCAGTAATCTCTCGAGATTCCATAATAGGCTATCTGATCATCCGTATCGTTGCATAGTACACAGGCTGCAATTCTATTGGCCGAAGTGACTTCTGAAGGAACCGGTATTTTGTGTGATCTGACAGATCCGGCTTATGGTGCCCCACAGATTAAAGATTTCGGTCATAAACAATGAGGGAGAGTCCTCATGAGTAGCATATTACCGGACAAGCTGAAAGCGATCCATCTGGCCATGGATCAGATAGAGCGTCAGTTCGGAAAGGGTTCGATCATGCAATTGGGAGGAGAGGTGCTTCCGGACGTCCCTGTTATTTCAACCGGCTCAATTGCCTTAGACCATGCCATAGGAGTGGGCGGTATACCGCGAGGACGGGTCACTGAAATCTTTGGGCCGGAGTCAGGAGGCAAGACGACGCTGGCTCTTCATATCATGGCCGAAGCGCAGAAGCAGGGCGGTCTTGCAACCTTCATTGATGCCGAACACGCCCTGGATGTCAGGTATGCCAAAAAACTTGGCGTGAACTGCGATGATCTACTGGTGTCCCAACCAGACACAGGTGAGCAGGCCTTGGAGATTACTGACATCTTGGTCCGTAGTGGTGCCATGGATGTGGTGGTTATTGATTCGGTGGCAGCGCTGGTTCCAAAGGCCGAGATTGAAGGTGATATGGGAGATGTCCACATGGGTCTGCAGGCTAGACTCATGTCACAGGCATTGAGGAAGTTGACCGCCTCTATAAACAAGTCAATGGCAGCTGTAATCTTTATCAATCAGATTCGCATGAGAATTGGAGCCATCTTTGGGAACCCTGAGACCACACCCGGAGGGAAGGCCCTCAAGTTCTACGCTTCACTTAGACTTGACATTCGAAAGACTGGAGACATCAAGGACGGGCAAGAACTTGTTGGGAGTCGGACGCGAGTGAGGGTCGTGAAGAACAAGGTGGCACCACCTTTCAAAGAGGCAGAATTTGATATGATCTATGGCGAGGGAATATCCACAACGGGTGATCTCCTTGACATGGCTGTTCAAACACAAGTCGTCGACAAGAGCGGGGGCTGGTATTCTTTTGAGAACGAGCGGATTGGGCAGGCAAGGGAGAACGCCAAGAGCTTCTTGAAGGAACACCCTGATGTCTCTGGCAGAATTCTGGAAAAGCTCCGATATGCCCTTGGGTTGGAAAAGAATGAAACCAAGTAACCCGAAGCGGTATCGGAGGACAGGGAAGAAAGTTAGAAAGAGCGAGCGCTTCTGAGAACCCGACGCGGGTGTCTTAGAACCCAAGTAATTGCATGTCTGTGACCGGCGTTGGGATGGGGCTCGATACCAAGACCGAATCCAGTTTCATCAACTTGAGAACAAGAGGGGAAGAGCCTTCATCTTTTTATTATTAGAATCGGCTTCTTGCATCTCCGTGCAACTTTTTCTGATACGGAACCCAAAAACATTTCCTCCAGGTTGGTTTTACCATGGGACCCGACAACGATAACCGAGACATCTTCCTCCTTTTCGACTCTCAATATTTCCATCAGCGGATTTCCCACGGTCAGTCTTGATTTGACATGGAATCCCGCTTGCGCCAACTCCTTCTCGATGGATTCCATTTCTAGGCTGTCGCTTTCCATGATGTCTCTTGCCAGCTTGTCGGCATGCTCGGATACAAAGCTCTCTATGGCCTGAATTTGTCGCTCATCGATGACATGAAGGAGGATGACCGTCTCACCTCCGTTCTCCTTCAATTGCCTGATATAATCCAAGGCCTTTTTCGAAACATCCGAAAAGTCCGTCGGGTATAAAATTGTTTTGAACATATTTGTCAGCCTCTTATCTTACAGTTTGTTTCTCATGCTCTTGAACGACCGGGGCTTCTTCAGGGGCCTCGGTTTCTGGATCTACGATCTCTTCGGACGGTGCCTGCGGCTCCGTTTCACTTGTCTCCTCCACCGGCTCGGTCTGCTCCGGCTTTAGGGCCATAAGCACTTTTCCCGCAGCAATCTCCCGAAGAGCAATTACGTTATCGCTGTTATCCGCAATGACCAGAGGTTCGGCCCCTTTTCTCAGTTGCCGGACTCGTTTGGCTGCAACATGAATCAAGGCGAAACGATTACTCACCTTTTCCAAGCAGTCTTCTACAGTGATTCTTGCCATGAATGTCCTCCATAGTCTCTCTCCCTACCGAATGGCCTACGCCCTTTCTCTCCACGATCTCCACACTCTGCTCTGTGACAGACTTTCCTTTGAATGCCTCAACCGAAATCATAGTAACCCCCCTTCCGCAGTTTTACATTCCTGAAGAGATACTCAAACATATTCCTCATTTGACCATCAAGACCGGGCAATGGGAGAGGATTCCCACCCTATAACTGATTGTGGCCCAACCCGTTGCAGCGTCGATCTTATCGATTTTATGAGAACTCAGTATGATCAAATCCATGCCCTGTTCATAGGCGAAACCTACGATCTCCCCGACCCGTTTGCCGAAAAGGACTTCCATGGAAATAACCTGATTCTTATCTCCATGTTGACGGATCATCTTGTCCATTTTTCCCTGAGCCCGAGCTTTCAGCCTCTCATAGAACTCCCTAAAATTCTCCTGATCGTCCCCTTCAATGGTTTCGACCACATGGAGAAGCGTGACCCTGCAATCATCCTCTGAACCAAGACTGAGCGCGATATCCAGGGCCTTCGTGCTTTTTTCGGAAAGATCTGTGGGAACCAGTATATTCTTGAACATTCTTTCTCCCTCCTCTTAACCTCGTATCTTATCAGGGGCCTTTCAAAAGCCTCTATAGATAATTCCATTTGA
>CAZCCX010000038.1:0-6088 GCA_964497115.1 uncultured Desulfobacteraceae bacterium | reverse complement strand
GGCGGCAAGGTCCGTGAAGAATCAATCCACGGACAGGCCTTACAGACAAAACAATGGAAGATTCGTGCCAATTTCTCGCGTTTCCTTGAGAGGATCTGCCTATACCTTGCGGGTTGCGAAACCTCCGACACCCCTGCCATGCGATATTTTATGCAATTTGAATCAGTTGTCGAGGTCCCGCCGGGAAAAGAAAAAATCAAGAGCCATCTTTGCTCCTGCTCTCTTCCAGCGCCCGGAATCGAAATTCTCGGCGTTTCGGAACAACTCGTTCCGAAATTCATCCAAATGAGAACTCCCGGTTCCTTTTTTCAAATGTTTTGTTTTTCAGCAGATTATATCAGATGCCTATTCTCTGAGTGAAGCTGCATGTGCATTTGCCCGCCCCTATCGGAACCAGCAGTTCCACGTTGTATTCCTACCTTCTTAAACATGCTGAGATATCAATGAGTTGCCAGCATGGCACCTTTATTGCTTAAAGAGCAGTGAAAACTATGCCTATAACAGGTAAAAACGTGCAGGAGGGGTTATGAAAAGATCAATTAAAGCTGTTTTGACTTTGATGATCATTTTTGTTCACCTGATGTTCCACGCTTCGGCAAGAGCGGAGTGCGAGGAGTCGATACCGGATCTATTCAAACGTCTCTCACCCTCAATCGTGCATGTTTCAGCCATGCGCTTTGATCCATTCAAACTCACGGGAAGGTTCGACTATCCTATAGGCACGGGTTTTATTATCAGCGCTGACGGTCTTATTGTGACAAGCTCACACCTGGTCTTGGGAGCGAGCGCCATTATGGTGACATACGGCGCCGACTATACGAGCGAGGCGGTTTTGACCGGCGCAGATCCCATAACGGATATTGCCTTACTTAGACTCCCGCATCCTCCAGAAGGGCTGTCAGTGGCGACCCTTGGGGACTCTGACCGTCTAGAGGTTGGAGAGGAAGTCATTACCATTGGAAACCCACTCGGTTTTGAAAAGACCTTGGCTCATGGGATTGTATCCGGCACAAATCGGATTTTGCCTGTCTCTCCCATGAGCCTGATGCTTCCCCTGATCCAGACCGATGCGGCCATCAATCCGGGCAACTCCGGGGGGCCGCTGATTAACCGCTGCGGTGAAGTGGTGGGAATCACCACATCGCTCTTGGTCAATGTGGAAAAGATCAGCTTTGCAGTGCCCATTAATATCGCCGGAAAGATCCTTCCCGAGCTGATTGAATCAGGACGGGTCATGCGGCCCTGGCTCGGTATTCGTGGGAGGGTTATTTTTGAGGAGGAATTCAAGGAGATTTTTAACATCAATGTTGTGGATGGTTTTCTTGTCGAAACGATTGATCCCGGCAGTCCCGCCGAAGAGGCAGGGTTGCGCGGCGGCGAGTTGCCTGTGATGATTGCCGGAGAGGATTTTTTGCTCGGTGGAGATATCATCTTTTCCGTCAATGGGCACTCGGTGGATGAGGACGAAGGATTTGAAAGGCTTCTTTCTTCTCTGGCCCTGAAGATCGGCGACAAAGTCCGGCTAGGGCTTTATCGCCACGGCACGCGATCAGAGATCGAACTCACCGCCGTAGAGAGGCCTTTGTTGTCCCAAGATCTGCCGTCCTCGAACGAATCGGTTCTTTTCCCCGCGGGAAAGCGGCGGGTGCCGCATGATTTCCGGCATGCCTGGTAAGATGAGCATCTACGGCAGATGAGTGAAGACCTCCCATGGGCTTGTCGTGAGGAAAATGGCGAAGCAGCCCTCTCGGCCGCCGAACTGAGAGGGTGAAGGGGCAATGCACACCTGCATCCTTGGAGGAGATGATGACTGAACGTATGATGAAGAGACCCTGGGAGATTCTGAGTGAAATCATCAAGACGTCTGATGTGGAGGAGCTAAGGCGGTTCTTGGAGGCCTTGAGTGCGGCCGAGACCGCCCGGGCCGTGTCCCGTCTCTCTCCCCAGGAACAGAGCAAGCTGTTGATGGTCCTGGAGCCTGAGGATGCCGCCGATGTCATTGAAGGATTCTCCGATACGCAGGCGGTTGACCTGATCGAGGATCTTCCCGCCGAAAACGCGGCGGCTATCGTTGATGAGATTCAGAGCAACAGACAAGCGGATCTGCTGGCTGAGCTGGACGAGGAGGACGCAGAGGCCATTATCAAAGAGATGTCGCCTGAGGAGGCAGACGATGTTCGGCATTTGCTGGCCTATGGTCCGGACACGGCCGGGGGACTGATGATCACGGAATATGTGGCCTATGATGAAAAGGATCGAGTGAGCGATGTACTCAAAGAGCTTGAGGCCAATAGAGAGACCTATAAAAACTATCACGTGCAGTACCTCTACGTGCGGGATGAAGGAGGGAGGCTTGCGGGGGTCGTTCCCATTCACGACCTGCTGTATGCCCCCAGGGATTCTCGCTTAAAAACTTTAATGATTAAATACCCGCTTCATGTCCCCGTTCAGGCCGCCATCGGCACGCTTAGAGACTTCTTCCATGAGCACAAGCTTTTTGGCGTGCCTGTGGTCGATCCTGAGGGCAGGATGGTCGGGGTGGTCCTCCCCGAGGCCATTGAGGAGGCCTCTGCCGAACGCGCGAATCGGCACTTTCTGGGGGTAAGCGGGATTATCGGGGGAGAGGAGTTTCGGACCATGCCTCTGATGGTCCGATCGGGGAGAAGGTTCTCTTGGCTCAGCATCAATATCGTGCTCAACATCATTGCGGCGAGCGTCATCGCCTATTATCAGGATACCCTGAAGGCGGTGATCGCCCTGGCGGTCTTCCTTCCCATGATCAGCGATATGAGCGGGTGTTCAGGCAACCAGGCCGTGGCGGTGAGTATGAGGGAATTGACCCTGGGGCTGATTCGGAAGAAGGAGATCCTGAGAGTCGTCGGCAAAGAGCTCAGCTTGGGGGCTTTGAACGGTCTTGGGCTGGGGCTCCTTCTGGGCGGTGTGGCCATGCTCTGGAAGGGGAACTCTTTTCTAGGCTTGGTTGTCGGCGCGGCGTTGCTGGCCAATACCATGCTGGCCGTTACCCTCGGGGGTGTGCTTCCCCTTGTACTCAAGTCCATGAAACTGGATCCAGCCCTGGTGTCGAGTCCCGTCCTGACGACGGTCACGGATATGTGCGGTTTCTTCCTGGTTCTCAGCCTGGCAACCGCTCTCCTGCCGAGGCTTGTGGGGGGCTGATAAAAGGGCGGTTCATATTGAAGATCCCTGCAGCAAGCTGCAGGGAATCTCCCAAATGTAAGGAAGTCTATTATTGTAATTCGCTCGCTAACCCCGCAGCAAGCTACGGGGAATCCGCTCGCTGTGCATTTTCATGCTGCGCTCCTCATCTTTCTACGCCTGGGACGTTTCAAGTTGAGATACTCGAGGGACTGCTTAAGGGCCATATTGATAGGAAGGAGCCGAGTTCCTATGCCTGGACGGAGTGAGGCAATTCTCATAAAGCCGTCGTGGAAGACCGGAACATGGGTCAGATGGGTATCTGTCTCCGCAGCGTTTGATTTTGCCCGATCCGCTTTTTTCGCCACGCTGCATAGGCAAAGCTCCTTTTCACCGAACTTGTTTCTTTGTGCCGCAAAACCAAAGAGTCGGCACACCAGAGGGCGATAATCATAGTAGGCGCACCTTCCGTTTTCCAGCAGATCTTGATCAGGGACATAGAGCACACATCTCAGGTCGCCCCCCTCCGTTCTCTCATCAATGGCTAAGAGAGTGGTTTCCTCCCTGCCTTGATCAAAAATTTCATCGTCCCAGATGATTGAATGGGGGTTTCGAATGTTTGCGGATTGGGACTGAGAGAGGTGTGAGAAAACAGTCTCTTTCGGAACTGCCGGTTCTTATTGGTCGGCCGAGAGGAACTATCAGTTCTCATTACGAAAATATTTAATTACATTAGATAGTTATTCAGAATATAGGCCTCTTTGGGGCGATCCCACCCCCTTTTTCCAGGGATATCGGAACTGAACGTTCCGATGCATGGATTTCGTTTGACGAAAAAAACATATGAAAATCAACGAATTGCATTGTTGGCACGATGTGTGCTGTGCGTCAGGGTTTGAAAAAGTCTCTAGATGTGAATCACGCTTTGATGTTTGGCCGATAACAGACACGAGGGGGACAATCATTATGATGGATAAAGGAACGTCCGAAGCCGATGCGCTGGAGCCTCCAAGTACCGAGCCGTTCTTAAGAGCGGCATTCTCAGAGACGGTACCTCACCCTGAAAAAGAGGTCTACCCCAAAAGAAAGAACCTAAAAGTCATACGTTTCAAAAAGAATTCGAATCCTCCAAGATTTCGATGCAGTCCGAACACCCTCTCTTTTCGAAGACGATTTCATCCGGATATCGCCACTACCACCTGGAATGATTGGCGATGGCAGCTGCAAAACCGCATTCGGGATATGGACGCCCTGCGACGATTGCTCGTCCTCTCGGAGGATGAGCAAATGGCCTTATCCGATCCGGAAGGACATTTCCCTGTAGCCGTTACACCCTATTATGCGAGCCTTCTAAGCCGGGACGATCCCAACCAGCCCATTCGCCGAGCGGTTGTTCCTGTCATGGCGGAACGTGTTCTCTCTCCCGGCGAAGCCGAGGATCCCCTGGGCGAGGAGCATGACAGTCCTGTTCCAGGACTGGTCCACCGATATCCGGACCGTGTTCTCTTCCTAGTATCGGATTATTGCGCCACCTATTGCCGGTACTGCACGCGCTCGCGCATGGTCGGGCACGGCGTTGGGACAGGCCCAAAACGGCGTCGATGGGAGAATGCGATCGCCTATATCGCAGGCACACCTTCGGTTCGGGACGTGCTTCTCTCCGGGGGCGACCCCCTGACCCTGTCGGACGAAAACCTGGAGTGGCTTATCTCAAGGTTAAGGGGGATCCCCCACGTTGAGTTGATTCGCATCGGTACCAAGGCCCCTGCGGTCCTTCCCCAGCGGGTGACGCCGGCCCTTGTGAGAATGCTGAAGAAGTATCATCCCCTCTGGATGAGCATCCATTTTACGCATCCCGATGAGCTGACGCCCGAGACGAGCCAGGCCTGCGAACGTCTGGCCAACGGGGGAATTCCTCTGGGAAGTCAAACGGTGCTCCTTGCGGGGATTAACGACACCGTGGAAACCATCAAGAGATTGGTCCACGGACTTATTAAGATACGAGTTAAACCCTATTATCTCTATCAGTGCGACCCTATCAAGGGGTCAGCCCATGTAAGGACCCCCATTGAGAAGGGGCTTGAGATCATCAAGGGATTGAGGGGTTTTACCACCGGGTATGCCGTGCCCACCTATGTGATTGACGCCCCCGGCGGCGGAGGAAAGATCCCGCTGCTGCCCGACTATGTTGAAGGCCGCGAAGGAGACGATCTGCTGCTCAGGAACTACTTGGGCCGTTTCTATCGCTACCCCGACCCAAACGGGTGCTCGGGGGATCGACCGTGGATACCCTAAATCAAAATCATTCAGGAGGGCGAAGGTGATGAAGATCGGCATAGCCTATGACTTGCAGGAAGACTATCTGGCCAGAGGTTTCAGCGAAGAGCAGGCCGCTGAATTCGATCGTCCGGATACCATTGACGGGATTGAAGGAGCCCTTCGGGGACTCGGGTATGAGACGGACCGAATCGGCCATATTGAAAACCTGGTCAGACGACTCGCCCGAGGTGAGCGATGGGATATGGTCTTTAATATTGCGGAAGGGGTCAAGGGGTTCGGCCGGGAGGCCCAGGTCCCCGGCCTTCTGGACGCCTATGAGATTCCCTACACCTTTTCAGATCCTCTGGTCCTTGCCCTGACCCTGCACAAAGGAATGGCCAAGCATGTCGTCAGGGACTTGGGTATTCCCACGCCTGATTTCTTTACGGTGGAAGATCTAGGGGACCTGGACCGGGTGGATCTTCCCTTTCCGATTTTTGCAAAACCCGTGGCCGAAGGGACCGGAAAGGGGATTAGCGCCGCGTCCAAGATCAAGGCCAAGGACGAGATGGCCTTAGTCTGCCGGAGGCTCCTTTCTTTTCATGAACAACCCGTTCTTTTGGAGACTTTTCTGCCGGGTCGGGAATTTACCGTGGGCATCACGGGAACCGGT
>CAZCCX010000037.1:0-12194 GCA_964497115.1 uncultured Desulfobacteraceae bacterium | reverse complement strand
TTGTCCTGGAAAGCGCCTAAAAGCACGAACAAAAACACGATGGTTGCAGAGACATCCAAAGGAATCCCGTAGATCCCCTCCGTGGACATGGTCATTTGTCCTATGAACCGGTCCAGGGAAACGCCCTTGAAAGCGATGATGCCCGGCATGCGGGGGCCCAAGAAGGCGTAAGCACAGAAGACTAATGCAATGACGGACAGGGCAGGACCGATGACACGTCTTGATGCCTCAAGAAGCAGGATCAAGACCAAGAGTCCCAGGATGATGTCCCGCGCAACGGGAGATCCGTAGCGGGTGCTGATACCTGTATAGTCCAAGGCGATGTAGAGTGCTGAAAGGCAGGCAATAGCTGCGATCACCATGTCAAATGCCGGGATACGATCTCTAACGGCCAGGAACTTGAGTCCCAGACGGGTCTTCTTCAACAACGGAAGATTCAAATAGACCAACATCAGGGCAAACCCCAGGTGAACGGCCCGCACAATCACCGTATCCAGGATCCACCAACCGGCGATGGATAGTTGAAAGAGGGACCAGAGCACGCCGATGGAAAAAACCAGGACCTTGGGAATTCCCTGAAGCTTCCTATGGGCGCCTTCTCCCTCCTCAATGATTCTTTCTACTGTTTCAAGGCGTTGTTCTTCTGCGTTCCGTGTCATGATTCCATCATTTTATTCGTGAGAAAAACGAACCGGGTAGGACTACATCAAGCCCGCTTCCTGATAATACCTGATAGCCCCGGGATGGATAGGCGCGCTCATCCCTTCCAACATATTTTCCTTGTTAAGGATCTCGTAGGCGGGATGCAGGGTCTTGAACACTTCAAAATGATCAAAAACCTCTTTTGTGATGGCATAAACGACGTCATTAGAGACCTTGTTAGAGGTGACAAAAGTCGCCTTCACACCGAATGTCTCTATATTTTCCTTGTTGGAAGCACTGGGGTAGAGTTTTACAGGAATAACGGTCTTTACATAATAGAGGTGTTTTGACGTGAGTCCCTGGATATCCGTGATGGGTATAATGTGGACCTTTCTCCTGCCGGAGGTCGCCTCTTTTATTGCTCCGCTTGGATGACCTACGGTATAGAAGAAGGCATCGATCCGGCCATCCTGAAGCAAACCGGGGGCCTCCGCTGCTTTGACACCTTCCGCTTTGAGGTCTTCGCGGACATCGATTCCGGCATTCTCCAGGGCGTCAATGGCGTTTTGTCTTTGGCCTGAGCCAGGGTTCCCAATATTGACCCGTTTGCCTTTGAGGTCATGTATGGTTAAGACCCCTGCGTCATCGGCCGCCACAAGGGTCACCGCTTCCGGATGAATGGAAAACACGGCGCGCAGGTCTTTCTGGGGGCCTTTTTCTTTCCACTCGGCCAGACCGTTCAAGGCCTGATATTGGCGGTCGGATTGAGTCACACCGAACTCGAGATCGCCTGCCATGACGGCGTTGATATTGAAAACCGATCCTCCGGTCGCCTCGGAAGTGGCACGGATTCCATACTCCTTACTCATCTTGTTAATCATTTTTGCGATGTTTCCGCCAGTAGGGTAATACACCCCGGTGATACCACCGGTACCGATGGTGACAAAAACGGTCTTTTCCTGTTTTTCTTGAGGAGTACACTGTGGTAAGAGGATAAAAACCATCACAAGTCCTGTAATAATGATAGCCCAAGAACCGATATTAGTAGGTTTTTTCACTGCTGCCTCTCTTCAGAATGATGTCGGCTGCCGACTCGATGGTATGGGAATTTCTTTTAGTTAACATATTCATTTCCTAAAGGAAAGCCCCTGTTTGATTTGATTTTTTCAAAGCGCCTCTTGCTCCCGCCCCTCAAGAGAGGGAATCTTCGATAGGCGCGGTCAGAGTCATTTGGGTTTGCCTGGAATAGGGGACGCATCGTGCGCTGGCTTTTTTCTCAAGGCCATATCTATTATCTTATTAGCTAGCGGTCCAATATTTAGGGTTTGCGAAGTTTGCAGGAGATTCCAAAGGGTTCTAAAGGTTAATAGGCATAAACCCCAAATATTGGACCGCGGCGAAACCCAGTGGAACTTTTTTTGAGATATGGTCTTGAGAAAACACCCAGCGCCTTCTGAGCCCCCTTTTAGGGGCACAGTCAATACCCGGTCCTCTGAGGCTGTGTCACAATCAAAAGCCTCCTCATTTGGGGCGGAGGTCCGATGGAAGGAATGATTGTCAACACCATACATCGGGCATACCGTTACGGAAATGATTATTCAGGCTTGAGGGTAAGGACCTGAGCGAGAGATCAGTCTTGGCCATGGCTGTCCGGAATATTGGAGACTCCACGGTGTCAGTCAATAGAAGTTGCCTTCAAGTCAGAAAAATGTATACTCTCTCCTATCCGCTGATTGGAAATTAGGGCGGGTAGGAGTCTTCTTGAGGCCTGTCATGGAAAGTATATCCAGAAGAGATTTTATCAAGCATAGCATGATCATGGGGACAGGTGCCATGGCCCTCCCCGTGGTGCTGAAGTCAACAGCGGTTTCTGCTGATGACCCTGAAAAACCGGACAAATACCTTCTCTGTCCTCCCTATTTGGGCTGCCCCACCCGTTCTTCTATCCTATTGAACCTTGTCTCGGGAGAAAAGGCTATCGAGTGCCGTATCCGGTTTGGCGAGACCAAGGAAGTTGCAGGTCGGGAATGGCAGCAATCCGAAGATATTTCCGTCGAGCCCATTACGGTTCGGCAAATCCGTTTGGAGCATTTGAAATCAGACACAGAATATAGATATCAGTTCTTTGCCCGTTTTAGAGATCAATCAGAATTTCAGATGCTAATGGAGAATCCCTTTCGAACCCAGAGGACCACGCCCTCTGACTTCTCTTTTGCCCTGTTTTCCGACGCCCATATCTACCCTGCTCAGGAGGCCCTGGATAGATATCGGATCCTCAATGAGGTCACCTCGGCTATTTTGGCCCGAAGACCCGATCTGTCTCTTATGCTCGGTGACAATATACAGACATTCACTTCCCATGGCGGGCCGATGATTGAAAAGAGATATGGCGGTATCCTCTATGCCCACCTGCGCCACGCCCTGGGGACCCTTCCATCGTCAGTCCCCCTTTTCAACACCATCGGCAATTGGGAAGGGGAAAACGGTTGGCACCCTGAGCGGGAACGCGGCTGGGCACGCCAGGCACGGATGGCCTGGGTTCCCACTCCCGATCCGGAGACTTATCCCGAAGGGGGAAGCGAGTTCGGGGACTATTACGGCTTTAGCTGGGGGGATGCCCTTTTCCTTGTATTGAATGTCAGCGGGTACACCTCTTCAGATCATGCTATCCAATCCCCCATCGGGCGAGTGGATGACTGGACATTGGGAGAGATTCAGAAGCAATGGCTCCACAAGAGGCTCTCAACATCCACGGCGAAATGGAAGTTTCTTTTTCTCCATCACCCTGTGGGGGGCAAGGCAGGGGATGACCTCAATTCTCGTTATGGAAGGGGAGGGGGGCGCGCCGCACATACTGGCGAGCAGGCCCTGATTCATGAATGGATGAAGATGTATGGCGTTCAGGCCCTTTTTTACGGTCACGACCACGTGTTTACCGATATCCCGGTGGATGACATCCATTATGTCTGTGCGGGTAGCGCCGGGGCCCCATGGAAGTTTACGGAGGAAGAAACCGGATATAGGACCTTCTGGACACCCTCAGGATACACGTGGGTGGATGTCCATGAGACGCGGGTGAAGATCTCTTTCATTAGGACGGATATCGCAGACCCCGAGGGGAGGATCCTTCACAGTTTTGAGATTTCGTAAAATGGAAGGCTTCGTAAAGAGTCCGCTCTGCACCATTTGTGTCATTCCCGCGCCCGTCCTCCGCAATAGCTTTGCTATGGAGGGTGGAAAAGCGGGAATTCAGATAATTAGGGCATAATGGACTCCCGCTCCCCGATGGGAGTCGAGGAAAAGCTTCGCGGGAGTGATGGGATTTTGACTTTTTGTGAACGCAACAGGATTGCGTCGCGATGTTATTCTAAGTCGGATTGTTCATCTCTACCCGATCCAAGAGCTCCAACGAAGATATCAGGCTTTGCCCTTTGAATCTTGTTTCCAGGGCAGATTTGAGCATTTCCGGGCTAATGACTCTATTAAGATTGGCCAGAAGCGATATGGAAGCCAGGGCCCAGTCTGGAGACTTGATGCCCTGCCCCTCAAAATCAATTCGACGGACCGTCGCATTTGTCTCAGGCACCTCAATCCCATCGGCCTGAAGGACAAGGGTGTCACGGTCAACAGATTCAAAAAGTTTACGACGGCGCCCCACGCCGTTCTGCCCCAGGGCGGCGATTACCGAGGGCCGCTCTATGCCGGTAAAGCCGATCTCCTCTGAAGACAGAATCACCTCCGCGTTGGATGCCCCCCTCAATACGGTGATGTCATATTCGTTTTTCTGTGTCGCCTTGAGTCCCGCAGTCAGGCCTGCAAGGCACAGGATCTCTCCTGCGGTGACGATCCTCTGTCCCGCACTTCCCAGGATGACCACCTCCCGTCTGCCGGGTTCCGGAGGGTCAAAGGATTTGCCAATCCCTAGCGGTTCAGAAGAAGCCTTTTGACTGCTCGCCGTTTCTCGATAGGCCTGCCCGTACTCTTTCCTGATGTTTTCCTTCACAGGCCCTTCAGCGGGCGGTAAGGTAGCAAGGGCCTCATCAATGCCTCGCGGGGTCAGCTTGTTCTTTTTCTGGTAGCGCCCCGGACAGATCCCCCAGATATCCATGACTGAAAAACCGTCAAAGCGGATGGCCCTTTCCATGTCTTCAGCCAGATTCTTGTCCGTACCTGAACGACGGATCACAAAAGGGGCGCCTGCGCCTGCGGCTACCTGGCAGACGTCCAGAGGACGTTCAAGATTATTGAGGAAGCCTGAGCCCACTTGAGCTTCCGAAGGCGTTGTGGAGGAGTATTGCCCCCCCGTCATGCCAAAGTTAAAATTGTTCAAAATGAAGAGAGACAGAGACAGATTACGGCGGCACGCACTGAGGAGGTGTGCACCACCGATCCCTAAACCACCGTCCCCCATGATCACCACCACTTCCAGTTCAGGCCGGGCCATCTTCAGGCCTGTGGCGTAGGTCAGGGCGCGACCATGAAGTCCGTGAAAGGCGTGCGTGTGAAAAAAGGTATCAAACAAACCACCGCATCCTATGTCGCTGACTACGGCGATCTGATTGCCTTTCAATCCCATGTTCCCAAAACACTTGTCGATAACATTGGCAACACTTTCGTGGGCGCATCCTGGACAAAAGGCGGGAGGCCTCGCGGTATTCAGTAGACTAGACATGATCTATGACCTCCTTAATCTGCCCAGGGGTAATCAGCTTTCCATCCATCTGCCCGAAGAAATCGACTTCTTTGTCCAGGAGAATACGTTTTACCTCCCTGACATACTGACCCAGGTTCATCTCCACCACTACAACACGTTTCACCTCCCTGGCTTTCTCCCGGATCAAGGCCTTGGGTATAGGCCAGAGGGTCTTGAGGGCCAAGAGGGAAAAGGGCTTTGTCCCGGACTTCTGATCATGCAGCAGATCCCTTGCCGCCCTGGTTGTTACACCATAGGTGATCAGGAGGGTATCGGCTCCTTCTTTGCGAAACTCTTCATAGTAGGAAAACCGACCCACATTGGAGATCAGCTTATCTTTCAGTCTTTGCCGGGTTCCTCCAATTTTATTCGGGTCCACCGTAATGTAGCCGTTGGGGCCATGGGTTGAAGAGGTCTGTCTAACGAGGGTCTCCCCGCCGATGGGGAGGAAATCGGGGACCATTCGGCCGGGGGGAATCCCAAAAGGGAGGAATGGCTCCCGCTCAGGTGGGGCCGCACGTGTGACGATCTCCGGCTTTTCGATGGTATCCAAGTCGATGCTCTCTCTGGTCAATCCAATTTCCTTGTTGGATGCAACAAAGACCGGACACCTGTACTCCTCAGCAAGATCAAAGGCATGCATGGTCAGGACAAAACAGTCCTTGACATCCACCGGCGCCAATACGATGACCGGGAGCCCCCCACTATTCCCCCACTGCATAAACTGAATATCACCGTCTGCCCCGCGCGTGGCAGAACCGGTAGACGGTCCCAGTCTTTGTACATTGATAATGACAATGGGAATCTCGCTGCCGATAGCAAAGGACAGGTTCTCGCTATACAGGCTCAAGCCTGGCCCTGACGTCGCTGTCATGACCTTCAATCCGGCCATGGAGGCGCCAAGACAATACCCGATGGAAGCAATCTCATCTTCTCCTTGAATACATGTTCCGCCCAAAGGGGGTAAAAGCTTGAGCATGGTGTTGCTGATGGACGTAGCAGGCGTGATAGGGTATCCGGCAAAGAACCGGCAGCCCGCGGACACGGCAGCCCGTGCAATCGCTTCGTTGCCTTCTAAAAGGCACTGAGTCATATCAAATTCTCCATCCTGGGAGTACGTTGTCAGAAAGAACCCGGTCATACCTATTCTCTCAAGGCCATGTTTATTAGGGTTTTTGAATACCCCATCCGCTTGCGGCGGAGAGGTTCACTTGAGATATTGCCTTTCGAAGATTGGCATGACCGGAGGTCAATCTACCCGCATAGCGGCCCTGTTTCAAGAAGTTTTTGATAACATTTGAGTGTTATCAGGGGACTATGTCATTTTGTGACCAGCACTTTCTCCGGTTTGTCCATTAAGAAGTCAATTTTGTCAAAATTCTACCACTATTTCTTAGATAAGGTCTATGAGGTAAAGGAAAGCCCTACTGACCAGGATAAGACGGTATATGAGTTCATCAAGAGGGCTGATTAGGGCCTTCAACAAGATCGCGCACCGATTATATCACTTGACATATCCATGAAGTTGTTCCATAACTTCTCCTCGCATATGAACAGCTCTCTTTACCTTATCTTTCTGGAAATACTATGAAAAAGCTAGGATTTGTTCTTCTCGTTGTGCTTGTTGCGTTCTCTTTTTTGTCGGTGAGTCGGGTGTGCGGTGATGTTCGGGAGGCGAGCGAGTGCTTCACATGTCATACCAGCGCCAGTATGGTTATTGAGGCGACAAGAGAGATCGGCAGGAGCAGGCCGGCTGCCACGGGACGGGTTGAATCAATCGGCGAAGGGTGAGGCGGGGAGGTGGAGCCGTTGGCTCCACACGAAAAGCTGTTTGTGGACACGGACTTCCTGGAGGAGGATGGAAACCATGGGAGTATAGACTGTCACAGGTGTCACGGCGGCGACCCTAAAGACCCGGACTGGCGGACAGCGCACAAGGACCTGATCAAAGACCCCACGTATCCTGATTCGGAGAGCGCATGTGGTGATTGTCACGATGTCGAAAACTACAAGAAGAGCCTTCATGTCAGTTTGGAGCCCTATCGGGTGACCATGAAAACCAGGGGTGGCAACGATAAAGCCGCCCACAAAAAACTGGACAAGGCCTTTGACACCTATTGCGGCCAATGCCACGCGAGTTGCGGGGGATGCCATATCAGTAGACCCGCCTCCGCGGATGGGGGACTTCTGGATGGACATATCTTCCAGAAACAACCCCCCATGAAGCAGACCTGCACCGCCTGCCATGGGAGCCGGATCGGCAAGGAGTATTTCGGAGAAAACGAAGGATTAAAACCCGACATTCACCACGAAAAGTATATGAAGTGCGGGAAGTGCCACACGGCTCATGAAATGCATGGTGACGGCAAAGCGTATGAACATCGGTATGAGGTCGAAAACGGACCGAAATGTGAAGACTGCCATAAAGAGATTTATGGAGATCATTCAGAAAATGTGAAGATTCACACCACCCATCGGGACAAGACAAGCTGTTTTGTCTGTCATTCCCAGTCCTATATGAATTGCAGCACGTGCCATATGGGAAATGATCAGCAGGGGAATGGGTTTTTCAAAACAGAGCCTTCATGGATGGATTTCAAGATCGGTCTGAACCCATCAATATCCGACAAGCATCCCGAGAAGTTTGTCACCCTCCGCCATGTGCCGGTGGGCAGGGATTCATTCAAGTTCTATGGCGAGGATGACCTGAAGGATTTTGATGCAGTGTCCACGTGGAAAATGACCACCCCCCATAATATCAGGCGAAAGACCGTGCAGAATGAAAGCTGTAATGCCTGCCACGGCAACCTGTCCCTCTTTCTCATAAACAAGGACGTGGAAGAGGAAGAAAAGAAGGCGAATAAGAGTGTGATTGTCGGGAGGGATTTGATTCCCAAAAAGATCGAACAGGAGAGCGCAGGCAAGGGCTCCAATTAGCAATTGGCCATTAGCAGTTTACAGAATCCTTCCCATATCAAGACAGACATTTGCAGGGGTAATAATTGTCAATTGCTAACAATCAATTGTCAACCAAGTGTTTTTTTAGAGCGACGAAGTAGAGTCTGATAGAAACGAGCAGCGACTTTATCTTGAAAGGAGAATGTCATCGTGACAATAAAAAGTGTATCTGTTCTAGCCGTTGTAATGGTTGCGGCCTCTTTCATCTTCAGTGTATCTGTGGTCAATGCTCAGGATATGACCGCGAGGGATTTCTATACTGAGGCATACAAACATATCAAAGGAATCTCTATTGAGGAAGCAAAGGCCCTCATGGGAGAAGCCGTTTTTCTTGATGTCAGGACCAAGGATGAATTTAAGAAAGGGCATATTCCGGGCACCAAGTTTCTGCAAAGAGGATGGCTTGAGCTTGCAGTGTCAAGGGTAATTCCTGATAAGGAGACCCATATTGTTGTTTGCTGTGCAAGCGGCTTTCGGTCAGGACTTGCAACCTACACATTGAAACAAATGGGCTATGAGAACGCAGAGAATATGCTTGGCGGTTGGAACGACTGGTTAAAGGCTGGATATCCGGTGGAATGATTGTTGACAGGCTTCACGGCACTGTCCTTGAGTCCCGGGCCAAAAGAGTAGCCGAAGAATCTGACATGACATCATAGTACGCACCGAACCTTTGGATTTCCGGGGCCTGATGTTGGGTCAGGTTTTTTGCCCAACGAAAGGAAATGGGCTGATACCAGAGTTCCGCCTGAATATTGAACGGTCCCTGGCTCGCGTCTACATTTATTCTATATCGTATCTGATCCCCTCCTCCCTGAAAATCCTCATCTGTTTTGCCGCGGCCGTGGGGCGTAACATCTTTGGACGCGGTCTCTTTCATGAATCCCTCGGGAAGGATTCGGTTGTCCTTGACATAGCGAAGGGCGGTAAGGAGTCCGGTGGTGACTGAGTCGTTCGGGTCTGCCATGATGGCCTCGTAGATCTGGACTTGTTCAGCACTTTCGATCAGGCTGTGGTGTGCTTCGTAACTCCCCTGGTCGCGGTCGTTGTCATTTCCCACAATGGATCCATCCGGACGCAAGGCGCCGGATTCGAAAATCGTCTCTTCTTTATGATTCTGCACCCTCAGATGAATCCAGACCCGCCTGGAAGGATAGGCCGTTGGCAATTTGTGCCC
This sequence comes from uncultured Desulfobacteraceae bacterium, assembly GCA_964497115.1. Classification (GTDB taxonomy): domain Bacteria; phylum Desulfobacterota; class DSM-4660; order Desulfatiglandales; family HGW-15; genus JAFGFY01. The sequence goes on along the minus strand of CAZCCX010000037.1, from coordinate 2,724 downwards.
GGCGAGATTACGTATTGAAACAGCGATCTCCAAAGCCCCTTCTGAGACACCGACGTCTTCAATAGAAACGCGAGCCGCAGCCGTCTTGAGATTGGCAACGGTTTCTGCGGCCGACCCCGCAAGATCCTCCGGGGACGCAGTAACCGCCAGGGGAGCGGCATTGTCTTTGAGCATGTTGAGCATAAAGAAATTGCCGCCCCGAAACGCGTGTCTCGATAACGCGTCTCTAGGATGGCCAAGGACAGAAGTGATGGGCATGGGTTCCTCGATCTGCGGCATATGGCAGGACTGGCAGCTTTGTTCTTGATAATAGCGGCTGTGCTCCCACTCCAGATAGGGGACCTGCTCCGGCAGACTTCCAAGCCCCTCTCCTCCTGGACCAAGGGTGTGGGTGTACAGGGTATGACACGATCCGCATAGTCCTGAGTCCTGGATGTGATTTCCCTTCTTTGGGATGAATAGACCGGATGACTGCATCACCCGAGTCCGACCGGCATCCACATCAAAGGGACCGAAGACGGACCTCTGTCCAAACGGCTTTTGCGTGTCCACCACGAAACCGGCCGTAAAACTCTCTTCAGTTCCCAACTTTTGAGCCTGGATCTGGTGACACAAGGTGCATGAGACCGCGTCTGCGGATAAACGATCCGTGATGTCGCGGTCGGGAAGCGCGGGCAGGTGAGTGAAGACCTCGGTTTCCTCTCCACGGGCATGGGCCTCAAAACGGGCCATGGGCATATGACAAGCCGCGCATTCGTTCTGAATATGCCCTTGGGCTTCGGGGTGGTCCATGGTTTCTCTGCGTACGGCAGCATGCCAGTAAGGGTCCCTGGATGCGTTGGCCATCATGGAGGCCTGCCAGTTGGAGCCAATGGAAACGTCATTGCCTGTTGGGGTTGTGAGGCCGTTATGGCAGGCGAGGCATCGGTCAGAGGTCTCAAAAAGCTGAGGTATCAGTTGCTCCCCGGTACTCTGGTCTGCCTCAGCCGGGGACAAACAGGGCACAATAATCCAAGCCAGTAAAATCAAGAAGAAAGCTTTGTTCATCATCTCCACCCCTCAAAAAAACCGCCATCAAACCAGTCCCACAGAAGATAAATGCCGTATTGGGTTTTACGGACGTCGGTATCGTTTATGGGAAAGCGCATACCCACATTAAGTCGCACGTGCTGTCGCTTGCTGAGGGACACCTGGAATTGCGGCACAATGTCCCAATGGGTGTTGGCCCCGGAATCCAATTCCTTGGATCCCAGCAATTCGATCATGGGGGCCCAACTACGGCCGAAATGTCCTTGGTAGATTTGTCGGCCCGTGGCAAGCCTCCAAAAAACCTCATGCTCCGCCTTGTCACGGTCAAAAGAAATACCTCCCCCGCCTTGGAACTGCAAAAAGAAATCGGACGGCAGAATCTGGCCAAAGGCAATATAGGGTTCAAAGACCGTGGTACCGTTTCCTAGTCCCTTGTCTTCATCTCCCGTGGAAAACAGAATTTCTCCTGCCAGGGAAAGAATGGAGCCTTTGTCCAGGTCGGCAAAAAGCACATGCTTGGCGCTGAGGGCGATATCACCCAGTCCGGATTCCCAGTCTGTGTCGTTTTCCATCCCAGAGATGGGCAGTTCGTTCCAGCCGAACGGAATGACGACTTCCCATTGGCTTCGAGGCCCCACCCGTCTTTCGTAGATGATTTTGTTGACGATCTTGGCATTTCCCTGGGTATTGAATGTGGAAGTGAAGACCGCCTCATCCTCGGGAAAGGCCTTTCCGGTGTAAAGGGCCCGGGGCAGGTTCAGCTCTCCCCGGGGATAGGTTGTATCCCCGCAAAAGGTTCGAACATGATTCATAATCTCCCCTATCTGCTCGTCTGTCAGGGCATCCCCAAAGGCCGGCATGCGATTGGAAAAGGCACGGGCCGGCCCCCCTTCGGCGGCCACCCCGATCCAGTCGGTATCCGCCTCGCGAGGGGCAAAGGTACAATCCGCAAAGTCGGGAAGGGGAACATCGAAACCCACACGACTCAAGGGTGCGCCGGCACCATCCATACCGTGACAGGCCATGCACGCCGTCTCATAGAGGTCTTTGCCATTTTTCGGAAGATCCCCAATGCCTTGCTCGGCATGGGTCCAACGGGCATTTACAATGAGTAGTAACCCGGCGACAAAAGCAACCGTCATAAGAGAAAAGAATATCCCGGTCCGACTTCGATCCGTCTCCATGTGGCCTCCTTTGATACCACCCAATCCAATTCAACAGAGGACAACTCCCTGAACCCCATATGGTTGATGGAAATTCCTTCCCTGTTTGTCCGACCAGCCATAAAGGTCTTCATTTTCTGGAGGTTGCGGTAGCCGACTGATAAGAACTTCCTCTTTCGGATCAGAGTATATGAGAACTCGGTTTGCGTGTCGAGCAAATCGAAGCCCTCTGCAGTTCTCCCTCCGCTGAGGCTGAGCCGCGGGGGACTCCACCTCAGTGGTCTGCATTTGACGATGTTCTCATCATATGTCATGTTATATGATATTTCATTGCTGTCCAAGAAAAATCTTAGAACGGAATCAACAATGAGTTTCATGAGGTTATTCAAAGACTGCCATCTCTGCCCGAGAGATTGCGGGGTGAACCGATTGAAGGAGGGGGCCTTAGGATACTCCGGATTCTGCGGGGAGAACCATCAACTCCGGGTAGGCTATGTGGGACCCCCTTTCGGTGAGGAACCACCCTTGACCG
>CAZCCX010000036.1:0-12381 GCA_964497115.1 uncultured Desulfobacteraceae bacterium | reverse complement strand
CGTTAAAGGTCATAGCTGTATCCTGATCGAGGTGGTCGTAGGTTTCATTGGGCAGGAGCAAGACCGCGCGGCTATTTTCCAGGGTCCTGACCGTATCACCGGGGCAATAGGTCTCGTTTAGTTTAGCGGATACCCATGCTGTTTCCCCTGCCCGGCGCACCTGAACAACACCCTGTATGGAGACCATTTTGGCTGCCCATTTTTCACACCTCTCCTGGGCCCTCGCAGTTGCCGGTGGGTAACCCATGATCAAGCCTATGATGATGAAGAGTGCGGGAATTAACATGTGGGATCTGTTTTTTTCCATGATACCTCCAGTCTTCTTTGGACAGATAGAATTCAATGCCAATGAATTTCCGGGGTTAAGATGTGAGTACGAACAGAATCCGCTTTTCTATTTCTCATCCAAATCAATGACGCCGTCCCATGTTTCTTCCGGCGTATTCGCCTTGTATTGCTCGATCTTGTTCAAGTAGAACTCAGAAGGGCCGTCTTGCCCGAACAGATGCATAGAATCTTCAAATATCTCCATGGCATCATTCCAGAGTCGCTCCTTAAAGGCTTTGAGTGCCCTGGCAAAATTCTCGAAGTGCTTTTTTTGTTCTTCCTCACATTCTTCAATGCGACACATGAGTTCGTGAACTGAAATGGATCTTGATTTTCCCGCGGGGCGGATCTTTCCCAGGTCCCTTGTCAAGAACCCGTCAAGTTGCTCCAGAACCTCCTCTGATGCCAGTATCTTTGTTCCCAGGTATTTGTTGAGGCCCTCGATCCTGGAGGCGGTATTTACGGTGTCGCCAAAGGGACGATACTCAAAATGGTCGCCAAATCCCTTGCTGCCCATGTAAATCCGTCCGTAATGCAGGCCAATACGCGTGGGAATCTTCAGCGCTTCTGATGTTGCTTTGGCAATGTCCAGTGCAGCCAAACAGGCCTGTCTCCTCAGGGCGGCATCAGGTTCTTTTGCCTTCCATATAGCCAGAATAGAATCTCCCTTGATGTCTATAACCTGCCCCCCATACTTCTTCAATGGCCTGAAAACAGCCTCATAATACTTGTCCATGAGGGCACTCAGTTCCTCCAGGGGCATGCTTTCCGATAAGGTGGTATATTGCGCGGCATCTGTATACAAACAAATGCCGTATACAATCTGATCACTCTTTTTGAGATCGTCCGGGTTTGTTGCCGTATAATCTACGACCTCACTGGGGACAAAATGTTCAAAAGCCTTTCTTATATTTACGCGCTGCTTATCCGTCTCAAAATACTTGCATATGAGTATGCCGAAAAAGGCGAAGGGGATCTGGAAGAAAAGGGGGAACACCAGCGGGTACCACATGCCGGTCTGTGTGAACTGGTATTGGGCAGTAAAGAGATAGATGGCGCCTAGGCCCAGCATACTCACCGCCGCTGTCACTGCGGGCAACGAACAACAGAGGAATCCCACCAACAGCCCCCAAATCATCAGGATCGCGGTGTGGGTCTTTATACTGAGTGGTCGCACAGGTAAATCCTCCAACAGGTTCGCGAAAGCGGTCGCCGCGATTTCAACGCCGCTCAGATCGATGCCTGTTGTCGGCTGAGAGTAAACCGTATAAAAGCCGTCCTTCTGTTCCGTCCTTAAGCTCTCTGATAGTCCAATAAAGACCGCTTTTCCTTTAAAATCGATCTGCCTATTGTTGGCAGTCGATTTTTCAGACTCATCGAGTGCCTCATGATAACAGACAGTGGGGATGGTGCCTGGGAGGCCGTAAAAGTTGAGGTGGCGGCTGTCGGGGCCCTGATACATTCGGATAAGTGATATGAGAATTTGTCTTTCTCTCTCCGGCGACGGACCGGCTCCTGTAGCGTATATTTTTTCCAGCATGCCTTCAGCCAATGCGGGATTGTTCTGAAAGGTGTCCCGAAGGGCCCGAACTAGTTTTTCAACCCCCTTTGTTTCAACGATGGCATCCTTGTTGCCTGGAAGTTTCTGCGCAAGATTCGGATCGAGTTGTTTCAATAAACGTATGAAATCATCATAGACCTTCAGGGCATAGACCTGAAATACAACAACGGGTAAGGTCGGCGTATCCCCTGCGCTCTTTTTAAAGCCCCAATACTGGTTCACCCTGACAGCTTTGGGTAAAGGAAATGGCGCCAGGGCCAGCGCGGATTGTGCCAAAGGATCGATGGGTGTCACCAGGTATTCCTTGCGAAAACTTACTGCAGGCATCTCCTCGCCGGGGGCCGCCAAATGCTGGTCCTCCCACTTAAGCTTCTCGCTTAGAACCACGTTTTTCGCGTTTCTTATGGCTGCTGCAAAAAGGTCATCCTCCGACTTTTCATGTGCTTCTTCGAACATGATGTCAAAGGCAACCACCGAGGCACCTTTTCGGGCCAGGTTTTCCGTGAGGTCGGCATGCAAGGAACGGGGCCATTTTTTCGGATCCGCAGGGATGTTGAGTTTTTCCGAGGAGTCCTTGTCAATATTCACAATGACCACATTTGATGGCGGCTCTCTCTTGCCCCGGAGCTTGAACAGAATATACAAACCAACGTTTTCGTCCAATCTAAGCCCAAAAGGAAGAAGACTTAAGAGAACCCCCAAGAGGCTGGTTATGAAACCTGCTAATATTGCCGATCTGAGCCGAGACATAGGGCGATCCCTGACACAAATTCCCCGACTTTTTTGCGGCCGCGAAAAGACCCTGTTTCATCTAGAAAAGGGTTAATGTTTCGTTTGGACAAAAACCCGGAGCAGTCAATGAAACTTCAATATCGCTTTGAAGGCCATGAGCTTATCTGAAGGTTAACTGAACGAACCCGTCACAAACATGACAGTTGCAGCGTTGATTAAGTTGTCGTCTTTGTTTAGGTCTGTGAATCCAGTTCTTAGAGGAAGAGGCACAAAGGAGAAAAGGAGAATCAGCGCCGAAATAGCGTGAAGAGGAGTGTCTTTCCTGTCGGAGTATTCGGGATTCTGCTACCGTGTCGAATCCATCTGAGTGCTATGATTCTTCAAAACGACGTCATACAGGCTCCCAACAGGTCATCCCGTCAGGAGCAGGACGGGCACATTTTGCAATGCCTTTTCATAGCAGAACCTCCTGCATAGAGGTTAGGGTGTAGGAACAATAATTCCAGAAAACAATGGGTGTTCTTAAGGGAACGCAGGACCTCCTTGGAAGGCCTTCTAGGGGCCTCGGGTTTGATTGCCTGCCCTCTATCCTTTGAGTTCGGCGAGTCGATAGAGAGGACTTAGGACAATCAAAAGAGGCTGACGTCTAGGAAATGCCCCGACCATCGGGGGGTCAGTTATGGACCCGGCGATACCTGCATCAAGCTTTCCGCTGTCTTGACTGAGGGCATCGCCTAAAGAGATATTGAAGTTCAAGAAGAAAGTCAAGAAAAAAGCATGTAATTGACTTTCTTAAGGTTTTCAATGGCGGGGATAGCTGTTCCCTGAGGGAAGGTTTTGAGACAACGCGAATGGCCGATGAGGCAGGGAATTTGCTCCCAGGCAAGTGATAGACAATTTATTCACCCTTAAATATTGAGTATATCTGTGATATATCAAATACATGAAGACCTGATTTCTGCACACAGGAGTGACGGATATGGACAGAGAGAGCTTCCGAAAGTATGGACATGAGATTGTAGACTGGATCGCGGATTTCACGGAGCATATCGAAGAGTACCCGGTCTTGGCCCGGGTTGAACCGGGTGAGATCAAGGGTCAGCTCCCTCAGGCTCCCCCTGAAGAATGCGAAGAGATGAAGACTATTTTTGAAGATTTCAAGAGAATCATTATGCCCGGGATCACTCATTGGCAGCACCCCTCCTTTTTTGCCTATTTTCCCGCCAACACAAGCGAACCCTCGATTCTCGCCGAGTTCCTCACTGCGGCTTTAGGCACGCAATGCATGCTCTGGGAGACCTCGCCCGCAGCCACCGAACTGGAGGAGGTGGTGATGGGATGGCTCCGGCAAATACTGGCTCTTCCTGAGACATTCACTGGAGTAATCCAGAACTCGGCCTCCGCCTCGACGCTATGCGCCCTTCTTTGCGCGAGAGAGCGGGCCACAGATTTCAGCATCAATCGGCAGGGTTTCGGAGAGGGGAGGGGAGACAGGCTTGTGATCTATGCCACGGAGGAAGCGCACTCCTCTGTTGAGAAGGGGGTCAAGATCGCAGGTTTCGGCAAAGACCATTTCAGGCTTATTCCCACTGGAGAAGACTTCGCCATGATCCCGGAGGAACTGGAACGGGCCATTGAAAAAGACAAGCAAGAAGGGCTTGTTCCGTGCTGTGTCGTGGCGACGGTAGGCACGACCTCTTCATTAGCCATGGACCCCCTGCCAGCTATCGGTGAAATCTGTGCGCGTCACGGTGCCTGGTTTCACGTGGATGCGGCCATGGCAGGTACTGCAGCTATACTCCCTGAGATGCGTCATATCCTGGATGGCGTGGAGCTTGCGGATTCATTTGTGTTCAATCCACACAAATGGATGTTTACTAATGTCGACTGTTCTGCGTATTTTTGTAGACAACCCAGCGTATTAATATCAACATTTAAAGTAACGCCTGAATATCTGAAAACCGATGCTGATCAACTGGTCAACAACTATAGGGACTGGGGAATCCCACTGGGACGTCGATTTAGGGCTCTGAAGCTTTGGTTTGTGATGCGTTCTTTTGGGGTTGCGGGTCTTCAGAAAAAGGTCCGTGAGCACATCGCCCTTGCCGGGGAATTGGCCTCCTGGATTGGGAATCATCCGGAATTTGAAATCCTCGCACCTGTTTCACTCAACCTGGTCTGTTTCCGATACAGCCCGTCCCAGCGTCTTTGTTCGGAAGAGGAAATGGAGCAGATCAACAAGGCGCTGATTGATAAACTCAACCAGTGCGGAGAGATGTTCCTAACCCACACCAAACTGAAAGGGAAGTTCGCACTGCGCCTTTGCGTCGGACAGACCAATACGGCCCGCGAACATGTTGAAAAGGCTTGGGAGAAAATTTTGAGGGAGGTGAAGGGCGGCTTTCATTGATCATTGAGCATCAAAAGAATCTCAATTTTCTGGATAAGGACCGCTCAAAACATTGCAGAGCAATTTTGACGCCTTTATAAAAAGTCCGTTTTGCCCCATTTCTGTCATTCCCGCGCACGCGGGAATCCAGGGTTTTTATGCTGTTATGGACTCCCGCTTTTCCACCCTCCATAGCCCGTCCTCCGTAGCAGGCTACTGCGGAGGGTGGACAAAGCCGTTGCGGAAGACGGGCGCGGGAGTGACGGGTCTCTGACTTTTTACGAGCTCATTAGTTTTATTAGTGAAATCCGTGTTTTCCTGTCCAATAGGAAACATCGATGGGTGATTCAAGGATGGTGACATTGGCCTTGCCAAGGGCTTCCCACTTGGCTTCCACGGTTCCTGCTGCACCCCGGACGATGGCACCAGCATGCCCCATGCGTTTTCCCTGAGGAGAGAAGCGCCCCGCGATATAGGCAGCCACCGGTTTCTTCATGTGGCTGGTGATATATTCCGAAGCCCTTTCTTCCTGTTCCCCGCCGACTTCCCCGACGATGATCACCGCATCGGTCTCATAGTCCTTTTCAAAGAGTTCCAGGATATCGGGCAGGTTGGCCAAAACCACTGGGTCGGCCCCCATACCGACCACAGCGCTCTGGCCCACGTTCTTCTCCGAGAGGATTCCTGCAAATTCATAAGAGAGGGTTCCGCTGCGGGAGATAATTCCTACCCGGCCCGGCGCGAACACAGAGGCAGGCATAATCCCCATCTTGCCCTTTCCCGGAACAAGGATGCCCGGCGTTGTGGGGCCAAGGGCAAAGACCTCGTTTTCAATAGCATAAGAGCGCATTTTCATGACATCATGGACAGGGACGTGCTCCGGCACGATTACGATAAATTCTACACCTGCATCGACTGTTTCATAAAAGGCATCCAAAACGAAAGCAGCTGGAACGAAGAAGACCGATGCCGTGGCCCCGGTCTCCTTGACCGCCTCTTCCACACTGTCAAATACGGGAAGTCCTTCCACCGTGGCACCCCCTTTGCCTGGGGTTACCCCACCAACAATAGCCGTGCCGTAATCAAGCATCCATTTTGTTTGTACCCGGGCGATTTTTCCCGTGATCCCCTGCACGATCACGCGCGTCTTTTCGTCAAGAAGAATACTCATGTGCGTACCTCTCTAAGTTGTTTCAAGATGGATATCCTGATCCTATTGTCCAGATGGAAATCCAGGAAATATGTTTATGTATTGTCAAGGCAACCTTTAGTGTTTGCGCACCAATTCAATGAGGCGGTCAACGGCCTTCTCTGTAGCCGCGTCTGTCACCACATGAACACCAGCGGACCGGAAGATCTCCCATGTCTCTTCCTGATGATTCCCGAGGGCCTTGGCAACAATGGGTATTTTCAGTTTGTGCTCCTTGCTCTATCGACCCACACCTTTAGCCCCCTCATGGATAGGATTGATGCCGCCATAGATGTTGATGAAAATCGCTTTTAGGTCCGGCTTCATCATGACCAGTTCCATGCATTTATAGAGGAGTTCCTCAGTGATGCCGCCTCCGGTCTCCAGAAAATTGCCCGGACGGAGGATCTTTCCGATGATATCCATACTCGCCATGCCAAGACCGGCCCCAGAGGAGATCAGCCCGATATCCCCGTCTAAGTCCACATAAGTAACACCGATTTCCTTGCCCTTGCGCTCCAGTGGGTTATCAATCCTCTCAAAACGGTCAGGAAGAGGGTATTTGATGCGTGACACAGCCGAAGGATCAATCTCAAAAACAGCATCCACAGCCAATACCCCTTCATTGGGGAGGACAACCAGGGGGTTGATCTCCGCGATGAGAGCTTCAAACTCTGTAAAGACCCTATAAAGTCGATTAATTACATCGGCACAGGAACCCAGTAACCGTTTGGAAAGGCCAAGCTTTCTCAGGAGGCTCCGAGCCTGGTAGAGATAAAATCCGAATTTCGGCTCTATTGGGACCGATGCAATCTTCTCAGGTGATGTGCGCGCCACTTCCTCAATGTTCACACCGCCTTCGGTGCTCACCACGACGACAGGCTTTCCCGAGTAGCCGTCGATAGTAATACCGACGTAGAGTTCCTTTGCTATATCCACCTTTTCGCTGACAAGAATCTTTCGAACAGGTAATCCCTTGATTTCAGAGCCGAACATTTGCCCTGCCGTGTTTTCAAGTTCGTCAGGCGTGGATACCGTCTTAATGCCTCCGGCGAGTCCACGCCCCCCAACCAGGACCTGGGCCTTGAGAAGGACCGGGTAACCGATCTCCCCGGCGATGGTCAGCGCCTCTTCCGTGGTTTCGGCCACCTCCTGCCTTGGGACAGGAATGCCCTTGGTCTTGAATATATTTGCCGCTTCGAATTCATAGAGTCTCATGATTTTATTGGCTCCGATGGAAGTTATTGATTCAAAAGAATCTCGCTTTGCTTTCAGTCTCTTATTTAATAAATGGAGCCCCACGGGTAAATCCGTGGTGCCATTAGGTTACCCGTCTTCGCCTTCGGCTACGACGCGGTTATTCACACGGTCTCGGGGCGACATCGCGCTGTAGCACAACGCCTATCCTCGACTCCGATCGGGGAATCGTTTTCGCATTCATCCCCGGGCAAGCCCGTGGTCTTCTGCGAAGGCGGATGAACCTCCCCACCGCGAGCGGCAGAGTATCCAAGGGTAAAAGGGATATCATTGGATTTATTGCGTGTGGAGTATGTGGAAATTCTGATTGGATGTCAAGACTAAAATCGATTGTCGGTGCTGCAACTATATGCTTCGCCTTAATGGCTGAACATAATATTGATAGATAAAGTATTGCATAATCAATAAGTTAAATGAAATAAAATAGAACGCTCAAAAAATTGATTGACAAATAGATTAAAAATATAATTTATTATTTCATCAAAACAATCATGCGTCATTTGGGAGAAAGTATGCCCAGACAAAAGAATGGGAAGAATTTAAACAGCCAGGAGGATCACAGCCAGAAGGCCCATCAGGGGATTCGTCGCCTGTTGTATTACAAAGAACTCGTTCCCGGGCAGAAAATCCCATATCGTGAACTGGCAGAGCGTTTGAACATGAGCCCAACACCCATTATCCAGGCGCTCAAATGGCTGGAGATTGAAGGCTTTGTCCTTCATAAACCGAACCGCGGGTATTACATGACGCCTTTCAGCCTTCAGGAAATTGAAGAAATCTTTGAGCTTCGTGAGATCATTGAACCTTCTCTCCTGCCGGAGACCATTAAGCATCTGGACAAGCGAGGAGTCAAACAATTGAAGGCTTCTCTTGATGCCCATTTATCCGCAGAAAGGGAGTTCTATCTCAAGGAAAGACTTTTCAAGAATACCGACTTTCATTTGACACTGGCATCTCTATCCGGTAGGCAGACCCAGATTCGGGTGTTGCGCCACGTGTTTGACCTCTTGCTGTTGAAATACGGCGGCAACCACATGCCCATCGGATCCATGGATGCCATGGACAAGGACCATCAGAAAACCTTTGAATGTGCGGTTTCCGGAGACGTCAAGAGGGCTAAGGCGACACTTTCGAAACATATCTGTAATGTAAAGAAAGAAGTACTTAAGGGTTTTAAACGCGTTCTGGAAGAAAAGGAAAAATCCGTATTTGAAGCCCATGCCGGCAAATTCGGGATGGGGATGAGTCACACCGGCTAAGGAGGTCGCGAGGACATTGATAAATTTAGGGAGGTACAATAAATGGAAGTAAAAATAAGAGAAGAGTATATTGAATCGATTCGCCAGATGAATCCGACCGCTTATATGTTTGGTGAAAAACTGACCGACATCGTGGACAATCCCAGGCTCAAGGCCGGTATCGAGGATTAGTCTTTAGGTTCCTTCTCCCAATCCGTTCTCTGTAGGCCCGCTGAAGCGGGTGAACGGAGGACTGATTGGGAGAAAAGGGTATAGGACCAAATCATTTCGAACCGCAGAATATCGAGTCACGCCGAAGACGTGATCCATAGACAGGAATTCCAACTAAGAATTTCTCATAGAAATTCTTAGACAAAGCAGCTTTGCCGCTCTGAGCTCCTCCAAAGGAGGAGCTTTTTTATAAGATTGCGGAGCAATTTCGTTTGATGATGAAAAAACGTGATGTCATAATTGTCGGTGCCGGCGTGGTGGGCAATGCCATTGCCCGGGAGTTGTCTCGCTATGAGATCAATGTCGCGGTTCTTGAAAAAGAACTGGATGTGGCCATGGGCGCCAGTTCCCGCAACAGTGGTGTGCTCCATTCCGGCATTCACTATAAGCCGGGGACCCTGCGCGCACGCCTCAATGTCCAGGGCAATGCCATGATGAATGATCTCTGTGGCGACTTGAAGGTCAAGATTGAATATATCGGGAAACTGACTGTTGCCCAAGATGAGATCGATATAGAAACCCTCCACACCCTGAAAGAACAGGGGAAAGCCAATGGTGTGCCCGGTCTTGAAATCCTCGATCCGGAGCAGATGCATAAGATACAACCCGGTGTCGGAGGAATAAAGGCCCTCTATTCCCCATCAACCGGGATTGTCTGCCCCTATGGTTTGAGCATTGCCCTGGCGGAAAATGCCGCGGCAAACGGTGTTGAGTTTTATCTGGGTCATGGGGTTACGGATATCAGCAAGAACGGCCATGGGTTTGTGCTCAATACGGCCCCAGGTGAAGCATTCGAGGCCCCTGTTCTGATCAATTCCGCAGGCCTTTTTTCCGATCGCATCTGTGAGATGTTGGGCATCAACGAATACCGGATCTATCCATGCCGCGGTGAATACCTTATTCTAGATAAGAGGCTGGAGAGGACCCTGTCCACCCTGGTCTATCCTGCACCACGACAGGGCGGGGCAGGATTGGGGATTCATCTGACCAACACCGTGGACGGCAATATCCTCATTGGGCCGAGTAGTGAATATGTGGATGAGCCGGATGACTATGCCTCCACATCGGAGATTATGGCGCAGTTGAAAAAGGAAGGGCATGAACTCCTTCCCGAGCTTTCTACCACGGACTTCATCCGCAGCTTCTCAGGGCTGAGGGCAAAGCAGACCCCTCCCGAGGCCGGAGGGTACAAAGACTTTGTCATTGAGAGTCGGGATGATTTTCCCGGTTTTATTAACCTGGTGGGGATCGAGAGTCCGGGTCTGACCAGTGCTCCTGCCATCGGGCTGATGGTGAAAGACATGGTGGCGAGGTTAGTCGATCTGAAAGATAATGACCGATTTATCTCCGAACGCCCCGGTCCGACCGGATTTTTCTGTGAGTTACCTGAAGAGGAAAAGGTCGATCTTGTTGCAGAGAATCCTGATTATGGCGAAGTTGTATGTCGTTGTGAACAGATAACCAAAAAGGAAGTCCTGGATGCCATTCAAAACCCATTACGCAATTTGACCATTAACGGCATCAAATACCGCTCAAGGGCCATGATGGGACGGTGTCAGGGGGGATTTTGCCTGCCCCGAATTGTGGAGATACTGGAGCAGGAATTCGGCTACAGGCCGGAAGATTATTTGCTGCAGGGCAAGGGCTCTCCACTTTTTAGCGGGAGGGTGCGTTAAAAGAAAGGCTTGTGGCATACGGCTCAGGGCTCAGGTGAAGGATCAAAATCCTATGCAAAACACAAGGCATGATTTGGTGGTTGTCGGTGGCGGACCGGCCGGTCTGGCTGCCGCAGTCTCTGCCCGAAGAAACGGCTGCCGTGATGTTCTTTTGATCGAGAGGGCAAGGACTTACGGTGGTATCCTCAATCAATGTATCCATGATGGATTTGGCCTTCATCGGTTTGGTGAGACCCTCACGGGACCGGAATATGCCCAGCGCTATATCGATGAGTTCAAAGACCAGGGGATTGAAGCCATGTTGGGGACTATTGTCCTATCTATGGATAACGCACGGAACCTCTATGTCAGTTCCAGGAACGGATTCAGAAAGATTGAAGCAGGAGCCGTGATCTTGTCCATGGGATGCAGGGAAAGAACCGCGGGCGCCATTTCCCTGCCCGGAACACGGCCTGCCGGGGTTTACACAGCCGGTGCTGCCCAGAATTTTATCAACCTTCAGAACATCATGGTGGGGAAACGGGCCGTGATCATGGGCTCGGGCGATATCGGCCTGATCATGGCCAGGCGAATGACCCTGGAGGGGGCCAAAGTCGAGGCCGTTTTTGAGATCCTGCCTTATGCCAGCGGGCTTCCTCGAAACATACAGCAATGCCTCAATGACTATGATATCCCACTCTATTTGAGCACATCGGTCATCAATCTTCACGGAAAGGAGAGATTGACCGGGGTCACCGTGGCGGAGGTGGATGAAAGCCTGAGGCCGATTCCAGGGACAGAGCGTCATGTGCCATGCGACACGCTCCTGCTTTCCGTCGGCCTGATCCCTGAGAATGAATTGTCCCGAGGCGCCAACGTCGCCATGGAGTCCAGGACTGGGGGCGCCCATGTGGATGATACACTCATGACAAGCCTTCCCGGCATCTTTTCCTGTGGAAATGTCCTTCATGTACATGATTTGGTAGACCATGTTTCGGAAGAGGCAGAATTGGCCGGCCGATTTGCCGTTGAGTACTTGGACGGGGAAATCAAACCCCCTGAATCCTACATCCATATCGAGCCTGAAGAAGGCGTGCGTTATGTGCTTCCCCAAAGGGTCAGCGGGGCAAGAGACTTTACCCTTTCGCTACGTGTGGCAGCCCCTTCTCGGAACCAGGCCGTCTGGGTGAGAGACAGCGAAAGAAAGGTTGCGCGGAAAAAGATGGTTCGGCTCCATCCGGCTGAAATGGTCCGGATCAAGGTCAAGGCGAATAAACTACAGGGTGTCAAAAAATTGAGGGTGAGTGTCGAATGACTGAGAAAGAACTGATTTGCGTCATCTGTCCCAACGGCTGTGAGCTGAGGGTAGTGACAGAAGAGGGACCTCAGATGGTGATTAAAAAGATTACAGGAGAACTCTGTGAAAAAGGTCCCGTGTGGGCTAAACAGGAACTGTTGAATCCTGTGAGGACCATCGCGAGTAGCATCATCGTAGATGGCGGCGACCACCCCCTGGTCAGTGTTCGAACGGATGCGCCCATTCCCTTGAAAAGTATTTCGAATGTCATGAAGACCATTAAATCGATCAAGGTAAAGGCCCCTGTAAGGATTGGAGACGTTCTCATAAAGGACCCGGCCGGGACTTTCTGCAACATCATCGCAACAAGACATGTCAACGAGGTTCTTGGCGACTCAGGTGCTTAGATAGCCCTGAGTTTTGCCGCCAAATCAAAGAAGATCACAAATCACTGTTTTGCTATCCTAGGGTTTTCAGCCTCATAAACACCTGTCTTTCATACAAT
>CAZCCX010000035.1:0-12491 GCA_964497115.1 uncultured Desulfobacteraceae bacterium | reverse complement strand
AACAGTTAATCCATCAGATTTGGAGCCAATTTTAGGTCCTTTGAAAGAATCTTTTGCTTCAGATTTCATGAGAAGCTCCACATAACCTGCTGCTGGTAGGGAAGCGAGAACTTACCCAAGAAAAGTGGACACCAAGAACTAACTGAAAGGAAGTGTCCGAATGCCAAAGATAAAGAACACAGGGGGATGTCCGTAAAAAAGTAAATAACCAGTGCCCTGGAAAGAGTTTCTTACTTTTTTACGGACGCGCTACACTCTATCAGCGTCCAGAAACAGGATGGGAACTC
The DNA here is from genome assembly GCA_964497115.1 of uncultured Desulfobacteraceae bacterium. GTDB lineage: Bacteria > Desulfobacterota > DSM-4660 > Desulfatiglandales > HGW-15 > JAFGFY01. The sequence goes on along the minus strand of CAZCCX010000035.1, from coordinate 12,204 downwards.
GTCATATGTCTTTTTTGAGAGACAGTTCAGAATGAATGAAATATCAGCAGACCTTGTCAGCAAAAAAGCAAGTGATATAACGACATTTGATAAAGAATCTGGTGTTGTCACTTTTGTGTTGTGTACGAGCACCCACACTTACAAATTGCCAAATCGCTAACAACGGCTTTTACGGCGAATGAGCGCGGTCTTGTTGGCTGCAAGGCTTTTGGCGCGCCCCTTAGCTCAGACGTTGGCGTTTCCATATTATGCCATTGTATTCTAATAAATGCTTGCTTAATAGGATTTTTAGTGGTACATTTAGAAGTACTATAGGAGGTGCAAAGTGGGCAAGTTATCAAATATCATTCCGGTGAGTGATTTGAGACAGGATGCTGCTAAGCTCTTGAAACAATTGAAAAACACTAAAGAGCCATTGATTATTACACAAAGAGGACGGGCAACGGCGGTAATGATTGGTGTCGATGCATATGAGAAATCTGAACACGAAAAAGAACTCCTGCGTCTTTTAGCCAGGGGAGATAGGGAAATAGAAACAGGCAAGGGATATGATCTGGATACTGTTTTAGCTGAAGCCGATGCCCTTTTGGCTAAGGAGCCATCGTGAAGGTTCTGTTTACTCCTTCTGCCAGAACCCAATTTCTATCTGCGCTATCATATATCCGAAAGGATAAACCTTCGGCAGCAGTCAATTTTCGAAATCGATCTGAAAAACTTTTACGAAGACTTGAGGACTTTCCTGAATCTGGAAGAATTGTTCCGGAATTTCCAGAACTCCCCTACCGAGAGGTGATTATGTCACCGTATCGGTTTTTTTACAAAATCAAAGACGATATTGTTTGGATTGTTGCAGTGTGGCATAGTGTGCAGCTTCCAAAGGAACCAGCTTCGTAACGTCAAGCTCTGGCTGGAGAGGGACACGCTAAAAACCGCGCGCCCCTCAGCCAGCCCGTGTGTGCCAGGCATGGCAGATAGCGCCGGGATAAACCGGCATGGAGTAGAGGATGGAAGAGCCTTACATTGAAGATCTAGCCAGTCACAATGACCCCGAGTCATGTGTTTGTAGCCGAAGACTAAAGGGTCAAATCGTTGATCTTGACAAATCGATCCGGCAAAAACCTAAAGGCTCACCATTTGTCAAGATCAAACGATTTGACCCTAAAAAGACTCAACATTATAAGGCGACTTGTTTATTGACATACAAGCCAGAATTCCCGTAGACTCACACCACAAAAAGGAAGCTCTTATCAATTCAATGGATATTCACAGAGTGTCCGGGCTTTAAAGCCCAATACTGATGAGCCCTTTTCCCACCTTTCACGTAAACCTTTTACCATAGGAGGCACGAATGAACAGTATTTTGAAAAGAACAGGTCCTGCGAAGGGGCATTTTTTAAGCGGGGTGCTGGCGGTTGCGGTGGTATGCCTGTTGACGGGGGCCGCTTTTTCCCAACAGGGCGTCCGTATCGTTACACCGTCCCCCCAGGTTTCTCAGCCGGTGGTTCAGGAAAAAATGCCGGAAATTCTCACCTTGGGCCCAAAAATTGAGAATTTTAAGAAAAGAGTTATGGCGGCCGACACCCTCGAAGATGTCCGGAAATCGTTCATAAAGCAGACGTTCACCGGGCTGGAACTGGAACAGTTGGACAATCTGATGCAGCAGCAACCATACAAGGGAAAACTCGATGGCCTGAAAGCGGATGCGGAAAAATCCCATGAATCCGTACTGCAAAAGCAGACGGATCAGGATGCCGTCGAACGGATACAACAGCAGACTTTGCGGCAGCAGCAACACGTAACGGCCATGAATATGGAGATGGAGGTGCGGCTTAGGGCCTATGAGCGGCAATTGGACGCGGCGGGAAGTGAGTTAGCGCCGGTGGGCCGATTGAAACCTCCCCAAATTGATTCGCTGTCGAGCGGAGACATAACGCCGAGTCAAGTGATAGAAATCGAAGGAAAGAACTTCGGTGCTCTCGAAGGAAAGGTATCGTTTCTAATCAGTGACAGGACATTTAAAGGGCGGGTGGATTTCTGGGGCGATGGGTCTATCATCGTGGCGTTCCCGTCGAATGTCTCCGGCCTGCCCGAGGTGATCGGTAAAGTGGAAGTGACAACCGCAGCCAAGATGAAAAGCAGTAAGAGCATTCAATTTATGCCTACCCTGGTTCAGCGTCACCTTTCCCAACGGCGTTCCCTGGCGTCATATGGTATTCTCGGGGATGGCATAAACAGGGAGTTCCTGAATAGCTATCAACTTATCAACGGGTGGCATGTGGGCGAGGCATGGCTGGCGGTGGAGACAGGTGGACACGCCGGCGCCTATTATAAAATACAACCCTCCATTGGGGACGACACACCCCGCGCCAGGGTCCGGCTATGGGTGGACGCCTATTCTTCCGTAAGGGCGGTTCACAATGTTACCATAGAAGGGCCAAAGGGATTGACGCCGTTTACGAAGACCGATTGAGGCCGGTCTTTCATATAACCTTGTCACTCGATGCACATTCTTTTCTACCATTCTGGTGCGGCAGGATAAACTGCGGGCATAGTAGTCTGGGAAGTCATGCTTATGCGTGATTGGAAAGGAGCCGCGAGGCGCGGAGGACTCACCCGACAAAGGCCCGAACGGTAAGAGAGGAGTGCAATATAACTTGGAATAGGAATATTGCTCCAGACCAGGAGAAATTCAAATTGCCTTTTTGTATCTCGACGCTCCGCTTGGGACAACGTACAAAAATAATCTACCGAACCGCCATGGTACGTGATCCGTATGCCGGGCCTATCCCGATTATATTTAGGATAGTTAGGAAAATCTGATGCCAAAATACATTGAATATTTCCCAGAGCCGTTTCTTGATGATTTAGTAGCGGGTAGATGTGTATCTTTTATTGGAGCAGTATTTTTATAAAATGCAGTTTATGAGGAATTCCCCCCCATTTTTCCGCCGAGTTCGTCGCCATCACGGCGCCTCGCCGTCGATATTATTCTGGAAAAGGAGTAACAACAGATGAAAAAAGAACAATTTACCACAGAGACAAAAAACACAAACCACAGCCGTGAGCTACATGAAATGCTTCTGCTCCGGTTTGAGCCAATCGCGGTCAAAATGATTGAAAACGAATCAGAGGTACCAGAAAATGCCATACGTCCGATGAGGGACTTCAAAAAGCATATGGCGCTGTGCCAAGCATTTTCGCTCGCCCGCCGTGAGAAAAAGACGGTTTATATGGACAAAGAAGCGCACTGGTGCTGGAATCCGCTTATTGGGCTCGGCCATGTGGACTGCAGCGTGGGTACTAAACAATTTGATGTCGTCTGCAGTGTTCTTGGTATGGAAAATATTGACGACGCGCGAGTTTTTTTTGACAAATTCCCGAGACTTCCGCTGGGAAAGTATCAGGGAATCGTGACAACTCCCCTTTCCGGGTGTACGTTTGAGCCGGATGTTATCCTGATCTATTCAAACAACGCTCAGCTGCGCAGTATACTCTGGGGAATTAAGTACAAAATAGGAAAACTGGTCTCAACGGATCTCGACGCCATTGATTCGTGCGTTTATGCGATCGTCCTGCCGATACAGACCGGCGAATACCGAGTGACGCTGCCGGATATCGGTGAGTTTGAACGCGCAGCGGCCGAGGAGGACGAGATCATAATGTCTGTCCCAAAAGGGCGCATGGATGAGCTTATCAGCGGTCTGCATTTCTTCCATGACGTTGCGAAAATGGGCTACACGCAGCTCAGACGTGAATTGAATCTCGATTTCACACGTCCGCCGTTTTATAACACACTTTATGAATTGTGGGGGCTTGATCAAGGCAAGGATTGGGACAGACATTAACAAGCGGGGAATTCAGGGACGCCCTTTGAATTGTAGAAGTGGGAAGGCATAACATCCGGTTTGACGAGGATGTGCGAAAAATACACCCGCACACCTGTCAACTTAGGCGATATGATCTTGATTAAAGGAGTCATACAATGAAATGGGAGTATAAAACTGTTCTCTTCATTTCTCTCTGGGTTTAATTCTCGGAAGCTTGCTTCGTTCATCGCTTTTTAGATACCCCGTAGCTTGTCCATCCTCCGTAGCAGGCTACCTGTCCTCCGCAATAGCTTGCTATGGACGGCGGGCTGCGGGGTAGTTCATTGAACTTAGATAAATCGTCGCCTCTGTGCAACGCAGGCGCCTGCGGTGAAAAAATGGGAGGCGGTGAATAAGACAAAAGCACCATTCCCGCCTACGGGGATTTGATGCGAGTTGATACTGATTATTGGGTGCCGGATACTTGTTGGAACAAAGTAAAGGGCACCAATTTGAAGTGGCATGCTTAATAAGCCGCTTTGACCCATAAAAACATCTATTTCAGCAGAGGGGGTAATTGGAATGGCAATGACTCTAAAACAACTGGAAACCGCGGTAAAACGGCTTGAGGCCGAAACAAAGAAACTTAAAGAACAGGTAACTGAGAATGCTTTTGCAAAAGATTATGTGCAAATATGGAAGCTGATGTCCATGTATTCACATCTATATTATATCGGCAGGTTTTCTGAAGTTCCCGGCCTCTTTGCCCAGAAGACAAAGGGTGTAACAATGGAGATAGAAGACAGCGGTGTCTATGAAGGTGTAGACAGCGTTAAAAGATTCTGGACCGAAGTCTTTAACGCGGAAAGGATGCACAGGTCACCCGGATGGCTCGCGGTTCATATGACGGTCAACCCCGTTATTGAGATCAATAAGAAAGGCACCGAAGCCAGGGGGATATGGCATTCCCATGGATTCGTATCGATGGTTAGGGGTGATGGGTATGCACAGAATCTCTGTATGGGTAAATATATTGTTGATTACATAAAAGAAGATGGGCAATGGAAATTCTACCATTTTTCATATCGGATCGCTTTCATGTGCCCATATGAAAAAGGCTGGGTGGAACAACCCATAACCGCCGCCATAGGGGGTAACCCTACCAACAGGCCTGACAAACCGATTACTTATCATATGCCGTACAGCCGTTACCGGATAAATACGTTCGAGCCTGGGCCACTTGAGTCGTATGATGACTAGAATGGCGATGATTCCGGATCATTAGTAAAAAAGGGGACAGGGAAATAAAGGCAATGACGCCTATTCCCATCTTACTGCCGTTGGCTTTCTATCGACAGTGCGGAGGAATTTGAGCTTGGGGTAGCCGACAATAATCACACTATATACCCCATGCCCTTCTGGAAGCTTTAGTTCCTCCATGACGGGCGGCGATGCATTGGCAGCGGCTTCAAAGATTCCGATATAGGTAAACTCCAACCCCATTGTTCGGGCCAGTAATCCCATGGTTGTAGACGCTATCATGCAGTTATCCTTTTGTCCCATTCCTTCTTTGCTGGAATGAAAAACAATAACGGCAGGGGCCTGGTAAAATACCGGATCATCGCCCATTTCCCTGCTTTGCTTCATCATCTCTCCGTATCTCGCCATCATCTCCATCATTGACAACTCTCCCGGCGTTCCCTTGCCTTCCGCCTTGAGCTCCTGGAGTTTTTTCGCGGATTGTTCGCCGCCGGCCGCCATAAAGTCAACAGAGAGATTAGAGAGTTTTTCTATTCTGGCAGCATCTTGTATTACAACAAGCGCAACATTCTGGCTGTTGCTGCCGGTGGGTGAATAGCGCACGATATCGATCAGTTTGTCCATGTCTTTCTTGGGGATGCTCTGCTTTTTGAAATGCCTGTGGGATCTCCGCTGTCTGAGGAATTCAAAAAAATCGTCAGTGGTGATAAATTCATCTTTGCTGGTGTCAATGAAGTTATTCATATCCATCTTGTGATGTTCAATGGCTCCGGGAGAGCAGATAGATACACAATGCCCGCATAAGGAGCAGCAATTATCATCGGCATGGACCACGACAGTTTCGTCCTCTAAAAAGAAACACCTTCGGCAAACTTCAAGGCATGTGCCGCAGCCATTACACTTATCGTAATCAATAGAAACCCAACTCATCATATTCTCCTCTTAATTATTGAACAGTGGTTGACCTGAAAAACAAGCCGCAAGATCTTCAAAACCCCAGCAGCTTGCTTAGCCTACACCCCTATCATAGTCTGACATGACATTTGAAAAAGTCAATGTTTACGTGAAAAAGCCGGAATGTCCGGTGATCTGCATGGGGATGAATAAAGGGGATTATCAAGTCTGCCGTTGAGTCTTGACAGTTTTTTTGACAAGCTGTCCCCATGTCTAGGCCCTTAAGAATTCAATATGAAAATGCGTGGTATCACGTTATGAATCGTGGTAGACGTGGGGAAAAGACATTCGAGACAAAGGAAGACTACCAGTCGCTTGTTGATCTTCTCGAGGAAGGACACTCTGAAACAGGTGGGGGAACAATTTGGCATTGAAAAATGTAGTACTGGCAGTATTGTGGAAAGAGTAAAACATGAGATGAGAACTGATAAGGGACTTAAAAAAAGGATACAGAATATAGCTGACAATATTAACAAGGGTCAATGGAAGACTTGCCCCCTTTTTGACCCCTTATTCTCTTTTTCTGTTTCGATCAGCTTGTTCCGAATCTTTTCCTGAATCCCGCAAGACCAGCTAAGCCTGAACCAAGCAGGAGCATGGTTGGGGTGAAACGAACTCCATCACCTGATTTCTCTATTGGTGCACAAGCTGCAGTATTGAGTTCAGATCTAATAACCAGGAATATTTCAAGATATCAATCGCACTTTCCAACCGTAAGACTAATAACACCATAATACTTGAGAAGCATCGAACAAACTCATAAACGGATGTGCCAAATAATCGGCCCCCCGGTTAGGAGCAAGTTATGCCTTCGTGCCTCCCCGATAACCTCCGCCGCCGGGTGTTTCAATCCTCAGAATATCTCCTTTTTGCAGCTGCTCGCTAAATTTTCCAGGACGTTCTGACTTTTCTCCTCCTTTTATTACGATATTTCTCCCTGTCTTGCCTGGTTTTCCGCCGGCTTGGCCATAGGGCGGGATCTTTCTCCTTTCAGATAGGACGGTGATTTCTGCGTCAGAGAGAAGCTTGATTTCTCTGACCATTCCGTCTCCCCCTCGAAACTTTCCTTCGCCACCCGAACCCCTTCTGATGGAATATTCCGTGACCAGGAAAGGGTAACTATACTCAAGAGCCTCTATGGGTGTGTTCAGGGTGTTTGTCATATGCGAATGCACAGCGCTTTCTCCGTGCGACCTTATGGAAGCCCCCATCCCCCCTCCCAAGGTCTCGTAATAGGCAAAGGCTTGGCCGGTCCTATCATCTATGCCGCCAATGGTGTTGTTGTTCATGGTTCCCTGGCTGGCAGCGGGAATCTCTTCCGGCAGGGCCTGAGAAAGTGCTCCCAAAACCACATCCACAACTCTTTGGGACGTTTCCACATTCCCTCCGGCCACAGCGGCAGGGAAATCAGCATCCACCACAGTCCCCTTTCTTGTAAGAACAGTGATGGGCCGGAGGCACCCGGCATTGGTAGGGATGTCTTCTGCAATTAGAGATCTGAAGACATACAGCACGCAGGACAAGGTGATGGCATAGACCGCATTAATGCCTCCTTTTGCCTGCTCGTAGGAATCAGAGAAATCAAGTGTCGCTTTGTCCCCCGTAATCTCAATATGGACTCTGATCTTAATTGGTTCGTTGTTCAGTCCGTCATCATCCAAATAGTCCTCGAACGTATAACGGCCATCCGGGATTCTCTGGATCGTCTTCCTCATGATTCTATCGGCATAATCCATCAAGTATTCTGAATAGGTGTCGACCAATTCAAGGTCATATTTTTCTATGAGCTCTATGACTCGTCTCACGCCGGTCACATTGGCCATGATTTGGGCGGCAAAGTCTCCCTCCCTCTCAACAGGCGTTCTCACATTATTGAGGAAAAACTGCATCAGCTTCTTGTCTATCTCACCCCCCTCACAGATTTTGAGGGGCGGAATAATAATGCCCTCTTGAAAGATGGATGTGGCCAGAGGCATGGAACCGGGCGTCATGCCCCCCACATCGGCATGGTGCGCGCGGTTCGCCACATAAAAAGAGGGCTCTCTTCTGTCCGAGAAGACAGGAGCGACGATGGTGATGTCTGGAAGATGGGTTCCCCCTTTGAAAGGGTCGTTGAGGATGACCATATCACCTTCTCGGAACCGGGCCATCTCCAAGGCCGATTTTACGGACAGTGGCATAGACCCGAGGTGCACCGGGATGTGTGCAGCCTGTGCGATCATGTCGCCCTGTTTGTCGAAAATCGCGCAGGAAAAATCTCTTCGCTCTTTGATATTGGGTGAGAACGCGGTTCTGTTCAGGGTCACCCCCATCTCCTCGGAGATGGAAGAGAATCTGTTCTTGAATACCTCCAGCAATATGGGGTTTGCGTTCAACTTACACTCCCTTTTTGATCCTATTTCGCTATCTCATTCTAGGACGAAAATCGAATAAAGGTCTACGGTTCACGGTCTATGGTTCACTGCAGTAGATAGGCTATTAGCCTGATACCTTAAACCCTAAACCCTACACCTTACACCTTGAACCTTACACCGTGTGCCTTACGCCTTATACCTCTTTTTTCGCCTCAGAGTATTCCAGTGAATCACGCAATCTCCAGGATGAGATTTCCATATTCATCCACTACAGCCTCCGTAAACGGAGGAACGACAATAGTGGAAGAGTATTCCACCACCACAGCAGGCCCCTTGATTCTGTTCCCACTTACCAAAAGCTTTCTATTGAAGATTTGTGTCATGATGGGCTGACCATCAAATATCACCTCTCGCCGGTCCAGGAGCGCCTCATTGGCCGGGGTTTCCAAAGACATTGGGAATTCTTCCATTTCGGGTTTATCAAGAGTTCCTTTGGCTCGAAGTCTCAGGTTTACAATCTCGATAGGTCTGTCCTTGTTTCGGTATCCATACTTTTTTTCGTGCAGTCCGTGAAAACCCTCGACGTAATTGTTCCCAAAGGGCACAATGATCTCATAAGATTGACCCTCATATCGCATATCCAGATACCGCTCCAATAGAATTCCCTTTTCATTTACCCCCTCTGAGATCAGATCATCCGTGCCTTTGCGCTCAAGGCCGCCGAAGAGGTTTCTGAGTCGCCCTTCATCCGTATTGAACTGATTGAGCATGACGGTGAGAGAATAGTCCTTAATAATATCGGCGATGAGCATCCCGATGGCCGAGAGGATGCCCGGGTTGTTGGGCACCAGGACCCTTGGAATGCTGAGCAGTCTGGCCAAAAAGGCGGCATGCATACCGCCTGCACCTCCAAAGGTCAAGAGGGTGAATTCCCTGGGATCATGCCCTCTCTCCACAGAGATCACCCGGATGGCCTTTTCCATGGCCGTATTGGCCACCGAGAGAATGCCTTCGGCCAGTTCAATGGCAGATAGCCCCAGGTCCTCGGCCATTTGGCTGAAATGTGTCTTGAGCTTATCTGCCTTAAGAGTCATGTTGCCCCCAAGAAAGTGCTCCGGTATCAGCCTCCCTAAATAGAGATGGGCGTCCGTGACCGTGATTCGATCGCCCTTGCCATAACAAATGGGCCCCGGTTCAGCCCCGGCGCTCTCAGGCCCCACTCTCAAAGAGCCGCCCAGATCAATGGATGCAATGGAGCCTCCTCCGGCCCCAACGGTATGGATTTCGATCATGGGGATCTTTACGGGGTAGCCGGCAATCTCGGACTCAAGGGCAAAGGAGAGTCGTCCGTCCATGAGGGAGACGTCTGTGGATGTGCCTCCCATATCAAAGGAGATGATTTTTTCAGCTCCAACCACTTTGCCGATCTCATAGGCCCCCACTGCGCCCCCCGCGGGGCCCGAAAGAATAGTCCTTACGGATTCGTTCATGGCGGCTTGTGCAGAGATGCTGCCGCCGTTCGATTGCATGACTCTCAGACTATCCTCTTTTTGGAGGGCTGTTATGATATGAGAAACATACTCCCGCATTTTTGGCGACACATAGGCGTTGACCAGGGTGGTGGATGTCCTTTCAAACTCTCTGAATTCCGAGAGAATCTCGTGGGAAAGGGAGACGGGAATGTTTAACGCTTCAAGAAGTGCCCCTATTGTTTTCTCATGGGAGGGATTCAGGTAAGAGAAAAGGAGGCATACGGCCACCGATTTTGCATCTGCCCCTTTGATCTTTTGAACAATTTCTTCAGCCCCTTTCTTGTCCAGGTCTTCAAGGACTTCCCCTGTGCACAGGGTCCTCTCTTTGAGGCCAAACCTCATTTCTTTGGGCACAATATGGGGCTCTTTTTTGTAGGTCAGGTCGTATAGCCTGCTCCTGTTTTGCCTCCCGATCTCGATGATGTCTTCAAAGCCCTTGTTGGTAATCAGGGCGGTCTTTACCCCTTTTCGTTCCAGAATGGCATTGGTGGCCACGGTGGAACCGTGAACGATACGCTTTGCTCGCCCATCTGCAACCTGCTCCAGGCCCTTCATGACGGCTTCGGCAGGATTGCCGGGTGTGGAGAGCCGCTTATGGACACCCCATTTGTCCCCGTCCTTGTATACAAAATCAGTGAATGTCCCTCCCGTATCCACACCTATGATGATCATCTTTTCTCCTTGCGCAGCAGCCGTATTCCTTTCTACCGAACCGGCTGGTTAAAATAACCCAGTGTCAAATTCGGGAACTCTTGCTTCAGCATTTCTGCCATCTTCTTCATGCCTACGGCCGGGGAATTGGTCTTTGGCATACGATCCAAGTAGAGAGGAGGGTCTATATTGAGGTTCTTTAGATGAAGAAAGTTGACGCCTGTCTTTTCTATCAGGTCCCTGAGGGCTTCGATCTCCCCCATCTGATCCGTGATGCCCGGAAAAACCAGGTAGTTGAGCATAGTATAGAGTCCGGAATCCGTTGATAGGGAGATGGAGGAGACCACGTCTTGAAAGTCATAATTCTTGGGGCGGTAATAGGCTCGATAGAAATCCGGGCGGGCACTGTTCAGGCTGATGCGGATAGAATCCAACCCATTTTCGACAATCAGGCGAATCCTCTCAGGCCAGCTTCCGTTGGTGTTGAGATTAATGGTCCCCATACGGGTCTGTTTTCGAATCTCTTTGATGCTTTGGGCAATCAGCTTGAACTCGGTCAGGGGCTCACCCTCGCATCCCTGCCCGAAACTGACAATGGTCTCCGGGCCCTGTGTGAGGTGTTCCGCGGCCAGCTGAACGATTTCATCTTGGGAAGGCCTGAAATCGATTCTGTGATGGGACGCCGCGCAGGAGAACTCGTTTTCCAAGGAGAGGCAGCCGAGGCAGTCGGCATTGCATTGCCGGCTGACGGGCAAGGGGGCCTCCCATCGCCTGAGGAACAGGTTTTTTGCGGCAAAGCAATGGTTATGGGTCGCGCAATTGATGAGGTGTTTGACAAGGGGGCCGGCGGGCCGGCTTTCTTGATAAGAGTCAATAGCTGGAATCAGTTCCCTGTCATCGTAATTTCTGGGATCCCATCGGTGATTATATTCGATACTGAATCCGGTAGCCCAGTATCCATCATCTCTAAAGCCTACAGCGGTATAGGCCCATGTGGGGAGAGTGTAGTTTTTTGACCCGTAATCCACCGCCGGTAAAAGGCTTCTCACCAACCCTGGCTCAAGAAAGGCCGCCACCGCATTACACGGAACGGTCTCACCCTGAACCTCGACTTGCGGCACAACCCTGAGTTCCCCGGTTGAAGGATCAACGCCAATGGGAGGGCAATCAGGAATAAAGAAGAGCTTGCTGAATTCAGGTACTTTAACAAGGTCCTCATCTTTGACCTCAACGGGTGTTGCCCCTGAAAAACCCGCCATTCTGAAGTAGGGGTGCTCAAAGATCCGGCCATCGCCGTCGGCATAGAGCATAAATGGAATGTTCTCTGATTCCGGATATATCATTTCTTAATCAACCACCAAATTTTGTAAAGACTTCTGAACCTTACCAAATTCATTGGTGGGGATCAAAAGATTTTGTTTTTGGGGAGAATAAGATCCCAGTATAAAACGGGCGACTTGCTGTCAAAGTAGCGCTTTGATATGCGGTGTCGGGTAATCGGGTGAAAAGTTGTCTACTTATAATGCTTTATGATATATAGGCTGATAAAGTTAACACTTACGTCTCCGCTATTTCGTGTTAAGTGAACCCTGACGCTGCAAAAGTTGAGGATGCTGCAGATCCGCGGCGTCAAGGGTGAAGCTGTAG
>CAZCCX010000034.1:0-12601 GCA_964497115.1 uncultured Desulfobacteraceae bacterium | reverse complement strand
TCTCCGTTGCCCCCAGAAGGATATTTTGACTGGCGATCCCGTGGTCACAGCCGAAGGAAGTTGAAATCTCCGTATCCCCCAAGACGATGATGTAGGCTGACGGTCTTTCGCCCTCTTCCGGACCGTCCCAGTCTTTCAAATAGCCAGCCCACTTAAGCCTGGAAAAGATTACGGCATTCATCTCTTTTTCATTTGAGAGCATGTACTTGAGGGGTTGGCGGTTGGCGGCAGAGGCAGAGAGACGAGCAAGATCGATCAGATCCCTGAGGGTCTCCGTGGGGATGGAATGGTCTTCAAAAAACCTTCGGCAACTTCTCGTCCTTGTCACAAGATCCTTTATCATTGATTATCTCCAGACAGTCTTGTCCAAAAAAGGGGCTGAACTTCAGGGTTCTGGGGGTCTCTTTTTCCAAAGCGGTAAAACCGCGTTATATAGAATCGCGCAGCGATTCTATTATCTTTAAATCCGGTGAAGGGAAGCGATATTGTGGAAGATCCTCATGGGAAACCCATTTGATCTCTTGAAAATCCAAAGGCTTCAGATCTCCTTCCAGGTGAGTGCATAAAAACAGGTGAAGGGAAATCCTGCGGTCTTCATATTCGTGATGAACGGTATAAAGGTGTTTGCCGACCCGGACCTCTATGCCCAACTCTTCCTTCATCTCCCTTTCCAGGCATGCCTCCAGGGTTTCACCGCTTTCCTGTTTTCCACCGGGAAACTCCCACAACCCTGCCAGATGCTTTCCCTCAGGGCGCTTCGTGATCAACACTCGACCATCTCGCCACAAGAGACCCGCAGTCACCTGAAAATGAGGTTTACCCCCCATTCTGTGGTAAAGTCCTTAGTCTAAGCCTGAGGTAGGCGTCTCCGGCCTCTTTATGGTCAGGGGAGATGTCCAGAATCTTCTTATATGCCTCCAGAGCCCCCTCAAAGTCCTCCTGTTTCTCTTTGAGCTTGGCCAGCCGCAGGAGCAGGGGCAGATCTTTCGGCTTGCTCTTCAGAATCTTCTCCATCTCGGCGATGGCGAGGCTCTCTTTCCCCGTCTTCAGATAGGCCACCACCAGATATTCCCTGAGATCAGGATTCTTAGGGGAGGATTTGAGTCCTTGCCCCATGATCTCTATCATCTTCTCGTAATTGCCAAGACCGTCGAGGTATTCAAACAAATAATGATAATAGCTTATCTCTTTGGGTTTTAGTCTGATAAGGGTTTGGGCTTGTTCAAAGGCGAGTTTGTCGTTTTTTTGTTTTCTGTAGATATCGAACACAAAGGCGTGTGCAACGGCGTCCGTTGAATTTGATTTCAGATATGTCTTAAACTGGGAAAGACTTTTTGAAAAATCACCCGTCTCATATTCCAAAACGGCCAGGTTATAGATAACCGTCTTGTTGTTCTTGTCAAATGACAGGATTTGGTAGTAGGTCTCTTTCTGCCCCTTCTTGTCCCCCTTTTTCTCCTGAATATTGATCCTCAACAGCAGGGCCTCCAGGGATTTGGAGTTTTTCTTCAGGACATCGCTTATCTGTTTTTCCGCATCCCCATACTTTCCCCTCTTGATCAACCTTTCCGCCAACTCCAGGCGGCCTTCCGTATCCCCTGATTTCAACGCAACGGCCTTTCCCAGATACTGATCCGATTTGTCTTTCTGACCCGCCTTTTCATAGAGATCCGAGAGGTTGTAGAAGAGATTCGCGTCTCTATTGTCCAGTTCTGCGGCCTTGAGATAACTGGAAATCGCTTCCTTGGTTTGGTCGGTTTTCGTATAGAGATACCCGAGGGTCTTATAGACAGGAAGTTTCTCCTTCGTCCCGGCCTGTTTTACATGTTTTTCATACTCCCTGATGGCGCTCTTAAGGCTTCCCCTCTTCTCCAAAGTAGTAGCGAGACGCAAACGGGCATTCGAGTCCTCGGGATTCTTGTCCAGGATTCTTCGAAGAACGGCGATGACCTGATCTTTTTGGGACATGGACTCATAGAGTTCGAGCAGATCGGGAAGGAAATCTTGATCAGGTTGCTGTTCAGCCATCACCTCTAATAACGAGACAGCCTTCTGCCATTCCTTCAAAGATTTGTATTCTTCAACCAGTCGACCCCGAATCCGCTCATCCTTGGGCCTCAGATCAAGCGCCCGTTCCAAAAGGGCCATCCTCTCGTCGGCATCCGTCATCCCATCCGCACGATCCAACCAATCTTCCACACGGGGTTCAATCACCATCACAACCTGGCCCATTTCCTGATTGACCCGCTTCACTGTAGCCCTAAATGTGTATTGATCGAATATCTCTCTGTCGGGCAAGAGTTCTGAGATGGGCAACTCTTCCTCGAGAAGGGCGTTGACGTCAAATTCTGTTGAGACCAGGCGTACACCCCAGTTAAGGCCTACATTTGTGGAAATCTTGAGGATCTCAACTCTGTCCTCGGGATGGAGGGGGAGGGTTTCTCCGTTCAAGAGCTTTATGGAATCTCCGTTTTTGTTTACCAGGATAAAATGGAATTCAGGTGAGACGCTGTAAATAGAAGACCATGCCCACCAAGCCGCAGATAGGAGCCCGATCACAAGGAGAATGATCATCCAGAAGATCTTTCTCTGAATACGGGGTCTTGCTTTCTTTTTTCTGTACCGGTCCAGGGCCCTTTCCCGTGATGAGACTCCCTGGACCGGTTTTTGACTCCTTTTTCCTTCAAGGCGTGGGCTTTTCTTCATAACAGCAGCTCACCCAAATACGGACTTCAGCTCTCTTTGGCTTTTCCTTTTTGCGCGAAGCTTCCTTCCCAGGCCAAGAGGATGGGGCTTGCCACGAAGACCGATGAATAGGTCCCCACAAGAATACCCACCAACATGGCAAAGGCAAAGTCGTGAATCACTCCACCGCCCAAAATAAAGAGGGCCAATACCACAATCAAGGTGGTGGCAGAGGTGAGGAGGGTCCTGCTCAAGGTTTCATTGATGCTGGAGTTGATCACTTCTTCAAGCCCCCGCCGACGGAAGCGCCTGAGGTTTTCCCTGATCCGATCATAGACCACAATGGTGTCGTTCAGAGAATATCCCACGATGGTCATAAACGCGGCGATAATAGCGAGAGATATCTCCCGGTCCGTCAAGGCAAAGGCCCCGACCGTAATGGTGACATCATGAACCAGAGCGACCACCGCGCCCATGGCGTACTTCAATTTGAGACCCCAGCAAAGGCCAAGGGTGACGATCAATGCAATGATGATCAACCAGATTACACTGGCCCCAAGGGTCGACGCGATCCAGACGACGAATGCGAGAGACAGGGCCATGACCATGCTCATCAGCCATTTTAGCTCAAATCGCCCTGATATGTAGACGGCGATAAAGAGGATGGAATAGAAGATGGCAAACAGGGCCTTCTGTGTCAGATCCTGGCCGACTTTTGCACCGACCATGTCAACTCTTCTTATCTCCACCTCTTCGTTTAATTGCGACTTCAAGGCCTCTCTTATCTCTTCACTCAATCCTTCCAGCTCAATGTCTGTCTGTCTGATCCTTATCAAGCGTTCGAACCGTCCCTTCTCACCGAACTCCTGAATGATGCTATCCTGAAGATCGAGAGACGCCAAGGCCTCTCTTATCTCTCCAATCGTCCGGCTTGTCTCGAACTTGACTTGAACGACAATGCCACCGGAAAAATCCACGCCAAGATTGGGCCCGCCCCTTAAGATGAGCAAGAAAACAGTGGCCATGATCAGGGCGACGGAAAAGACAAAAGCAATATTTCGTTTACCAATGAAATCAATACTAATCCCTGGCTTTACAAGTTCCATGTGATTACCTGTCTGAAATAAGTGAGCTAAAATGAAATAAAATGCCTAAAATCAAATGAATCTTTGATACCTGTCCGTTCCATACCGTCCTCCAAGATGTGTTCAGTGTATTCACAACGGACTTATATCAAATACTGACCTTTTTCCATCTCCTGTGTACGTAGAGATAGTCAAAGACCACTCTTGTGACGAATATGGCCGTGATAAGACTTGCGACAATACCAATACTCAGAGTTGCGGCAAAACCCCTAACCGGGCCTGTCCCGAATTGAAAAAGGACAAGAGCAACGATGAAAGTCGTCACATTGGCATCCAGAATGGTGACCAGAGCCTTGGAATACCCTCCCTCGATAGCCGCTCGGGGTGGTTTTCCAAGTCTCAGCTCCTCACGAATCCGCTCAAAGATGAGGACATTAGCATCCACGGCCATGCCGACGGTCAGGATCATTCCCGCAATTCCCGGCAAGGTCAGGGTCGCTTCAAGGGCGGCAAGCACTGCCATGATAAAAAGAATATTGAGAAGAACGGCAAGATCGGCGATCAGACCGGCAAACCCATAGTAGATGATCATGAACACAAGAACAACCACCCCACCGACGATCATGGAATTACGGCCTTTGTCGATAGAATCCTGTCCCAGAGAAGGACCGACGGTCCGTTCTTCCAATGTCTTCACCGGCGCCGGAAGGGCACCGGCCCTCAAGACAATGGCCAGATCACGCGCCGTATCAATGGTATAGCGCCCGCTAATCATGGCCTCTCCGCTTGGAATAGGTTCGTTTATGACAGGGGCGGAATGAACATTGTTGTCCAGCACGATGGCCAGTTGCTTTCCTACATTTTGCTCTGTAATCCTGGCAAACTGCCTTCCTCCCTTGGAATCAAAGGAGAGGGAGACATAAGGCTCATTGTACTGATTAAACCGGACACTCGCATCTTTCACGTATTCTCCGGTTAGAAGGGTCCTCTTTTTTAGCAAATGGGGGTTTGTTTTGATCAGATCTCCTGTTTCGGGGTCCGAAGATACCTCATAGAGAATCTCGCTGCCAGGGGGGACAGTGCCACCCAGGGCCGCCTCTGCACTCATACTCTCATCAACCAGCTTGAATTCCAGCAGGGCCGTTTGATTAATCAGCGCTAGAGCCCGGTCAGGATCCTTGACGCCGGGAAGTTGAATCAAAAGCCGATAGCCTTCTTGGGGTCTGATATCCGGTTCGCTGACTCCGAACTGGTCAATTCGGTTTCGGATGCTCTTGAGGACTTGGTCTGCGGCCATTTGCCTCACTTGGGTCTTGGTCTCAGAATTTAAGGTCAACCGATAAGAAGCCCCTTCTTTGTTCGGATCAGCCTCCTTGCTGTATTCACGATATTGGGTGTCTACCAGGTCTTGGAGCGCCTCCTCATCTCCTTCCCTCATGAGTGTGACGGCAAGACCTTCGATCCCTTGGCGCCCGAGCTCCCGAAACCTGATATTCCTTTCACGGAGCTCCGTTTTAAGCCCTTCCAAATCCATGTCTAGGGCATTCTCCACAGCCTTATCCACTTCCACTCCAAGAACCAGATGCATCCCTCCCTGAAGATCGAGCCCAAGGTGGATCTCCTCTTGAGGCAAAATACTAGACCACCACCCTGGAAGCTTTCCGCTCAAGGTAGGGGTCAGATATAGGAATGCCAAGAGGATGAGAACTAAGACCATCACACCCCGCCAACGCAAGTTCTTTAACACAGCCCACTCCGTTGTGTTTTGTTCTTCACGATCGATCTATTGTCCGTCAGATGCAGGAGCCTGACTTCCTTCTTTTTTGGTCAACCCGGAGATGGATCCCCGTGACACCTTTACCCTGACCTTTGGGGCGATTTCCACGATCACGACGTTCTCCTTGAGACCGGTGACCTTCCCGTATAGCCCTCCGTTGGTCAAGACTCCATCCCCAACTTTCATCGCACTAAGCAACGCCCTATGCTCTTTTGCCTTTTTCTGCTGGGGTCTTATGAGCAAGAAATAGAAGATGGCGAACATGAGGATTATGGGAATAAACGCTGTAAAGCCCCCCCCTTCTCCGCCGGTTCCGGCGCCACCTGTTCCCATCGCATATACCAAAGAATTCATATCAAAACCTCCCATGATAAAATCGCTTCGCGATTTTATAAAAAGCACCTTGCCTGCCTCGCCGCACCGCATGCGGCATCTGCGAAGGGCAGGCTTCGCTGCTCAAGAAATAAAGGAATATCGAATCTCAAAGTGAATACTCTATCATTCTGCGGTTCCTTGCTCGACATTCGACACTCTGTGTCTCTTTAGACGATTTCTCCTGCTCCCGCCAGACATCCCCTGTGTCAAATCTTTACCCTAACGCTGCAAAAGTCGAGGATGCTGCAGATCCAAGGCATCGAGGGTGAAGCTGTAGTAACATACCGCGAACCCTCGATAACGAAGGAGATGCGGTATCCTCGACTTTCCCGAAGGGTCAAAAACATGACAAATCTATTGAATTCCTGAAATTCACGCTTAGTTAATTCCTGAAACGACTGTCTATCACTTAAAAGGCTCTGTTATTATTGCTTTTAACAAGCCCTTGTCATGTTTTTTATGCAACGTGAAGGTTTACATGGATCAGCACCAGTGGAACGGGAACCTATCAATCTTCTTCCTGCTGCTGAAGTCTGTAATAATCGTTACGAAAATCAGCCAATCTTCCTTCCTGGATGGCACACCGGATGTCACCCATGAGTTGGTTGTAATAATAAAGATTGTGGATCGTGTTCAATCTGTAGGCCAAAAGTTCTTTTGCCATAAAAAGATGTCTTAAATAGGCCCGTGAATAATGGGAGCACGTATAACAACCACAGTTCTCATCCACGGGCCGATCATCTTCTATGTGGCAGGCATTCTTAATAGCCAGCTGCCCTCTATGTGTGAAGAGCGTTCCATTTCTTGCGTTACGGGTCGGCAACACACAATCAAACATATCCACGCCAAGGGATACGGCCCGAATGAGATCTTCCGGTTTGCCGACTCCCATCAAGTAAACGGGCTTGTCATCCGGTAAAAATCTCCTGGTCTCCGAAATAACCCGCTCTCTCGTATCCCGATCCTCCCCAACAGAGAGCCCGCCCAAGGCATATCCGTCGAAACTCAACTCGGTTAATTCTTTGGCGCTCATCTCCCTCAAATCACTGTACATTCCACCCTGGACGATGCCAAAGAGAGCCTGACGATTGTCTTTTTTGTGTTCAACACACCTTTTTGCCCACAGACTGGTCAGTTTCACAGACTTCAGGACATATTCATAGTCAGCAGGGTATGGCGCACACTCATCAAGGGCCATCACGATATCACTCCCCAAGACCTGCTGGATCTCCATGGCCTCTTTCGGTCCGATGAAATGTTTCGATCCATCCAGATGAGATTGAAACGTCACCCCATCATCGGATATGGTCCTGAGTTTGGCCAGGCTATAGACCTGGAAGCCGCCGCTGTCGGTTAAGATAGGGGCCTTCCAGTTCATGAAGCGGTGCAACCCCCCGAATTTCTCAATCGTCCCGCATCCGGGACGCAAGTAGAGGTGGTAGGTATTGGCCAAGATAATCTTGATTCCCGTCTCTACCAAATCTTCTGAAGAGACGGCCTTTACCGACCCCTGAGTCCCAACGGGCATAAAAATCGGGGTTTCAAACTGGCCATGGGGAGTCTTAATCTCCCCCAATCTGGCCTTACTGCTGTTGCACTTCTGGATAACCTTGAATTCCAAAACATTAACAAATCTAGTTGAGCCGCAGCACTCTGTGTGGTTCTGAGGCAAAAACAAATCTTGACGGTTTCGTAAAAACTCCGCTTTGCCCTCTTTCTGTCATTCCCGCGAAAGCGGGAATCCAGGCATTCTAAGACGCCATGGACTCCCGTTGCAGTTTATCCCGCACACAGTGCGGGGCGGGAGTGACGCGTTTCTGACTTCCTACGAATGCACAAAATCTTCTTTCAGAGGATCAGCATGGCATCCCCGTAACTGAAAAATCTGTATTTCTCTTCAACGGCATGCTGGTATGCCTTTTTGATCAAATCCCCCCCTGCAAAGGCAGAGACCAGAAAAAGCAGGGAAGAACGGGGCAAATGAAAGTTGGTAATCATGCCGCTTATCACATTGAATCGAAAACCGGGGGTGATGAAAAGATCTGTTTTCCCTTCTCCCGGGATGATTTCACCCCTTGCCCCCCCAACAGACTCCAAAGTCCTCACCACGGTTGTGCCGACCGCGATGACCCGTCTCCCATCCCTTTTCGCCCTATTAATCGCCTCCGCAGCGTCGGGATCAACGGAAAACCATTCTTCTCCCGGCACATGCTTCCTTATATCCTTCATTTTCACAGGGCGAAAAGTGCCATGACCCACATGAAGGGTCACATGGAGCAGAGAAACACCTGCCTGGGTCAATTCAGTGATCAATCCTTCAGTAAAGTGAAGACCGGCTGTTGGAGCAGCGACGGCCCCGGTCTTAAGTGCAAAGACAGTCTGGTATCTCTCTCGATCCATGGGTGCCCGGTGATCCCCTTTATCTCTCTTTATGTACGGAGGCAAAGGCATCTTCCCTCTCTCCTGAAGGAGGGAGTCTACAGAGGGAATGTCATGGAAATGGATCTTCGCAAGCCCATCATCACCAAGATCCTCGACTGTCGCCGAGATGTCGTTTTCAAAAACCAGGCGGCTCCCCCTTTTGGGTCGCTTAGAGGATTTTAGAAGGCACCACCGCGTATCAGCCTCCGGACTATCCGAATTGAGATGCTCCAGGACCAGGATTTCAACCTGTCCGCCACTCTCCTTGCGTCCGAAGATCCTGGCGGGGACCACTTTGGTATTGTTGGCAACCAGCAGGTCCCCGGGCTTCAATAACCCGGGAAGGGCTGAAAAATTGTTGTCGGAAAACGATTTCTTCGCACGTTCCACCAGAAGAAGGCGAGACTGATCTCGATTCACAACGGGAACCTGTGCGATCAACTCTTCCGGCAGGACATAATCGTAATCCGCAATATGAAACATCAAAAGCTCTTCTCCCAACCAGCTGGGAGAAAGGGTTCGAGGATTCGAGGGTTTGCTTCATAGTGATTATGTTACAAACCTAAGGATTCTCTCAGCCGCATGAATCTGATCCTTGTGGTTCTCCCAATATCTTCTTCATTTTACTGGTCAGCTCCGGGATAGAAACATACGAGTTTCTAAGTCAAAATCTTCTCAGAATGTCGATCAGTTCCCTTGAACCCTTATGGCATCTCAAAAAAATTGAGATGCCATAACATCTTCATTAAGTGGCGTACGTTAAACAAGATGGCGAGCAAAGTCAAACCATTTCGTTATCTAAAAAGGTAGACCATGAGTAATCCTGAACACATGGCCACAAAACCCATGATCCGCAAATGAGAATCCGGGACCTCCTGGATCTTGGTCATCCAGTCCTTCATCTTATCGGGAAAAGCGAAATAGGGAAGCCCCTCCACGATGAGGAGCAGGCCAATCAGGCAAAGCAAGAACTTCATTAGGCAGACAATCCTTCGTCAGGTATGAACACTCACACTTGCAGCTATCCAAGTATTTAGGCTGAAGAGTGCCCGTCCTTCACCCGCTCAAGCGGGACTATGGCGGGTGAAAAGGCTGAAGTATTTAAATAAGGTGTCTCCTACGGACACCCTCCAGTTCCACTCTACCCGCCTGAGTATTTGCTGGCATTTCATAATAGTTGCAGCCCATTATTGTGTCAACCAAAGTGTGTCTAACCCCATATAGTGCTTGATATATGGAGCAATATCAGTTAGCTTTTACCCGCGCACAGATCTGGAGCAGCGCACCATGATCGAGTCACCAAACAGCATAATCATTGATCCTTCCGCTCCGGAGCACAACTTGAGTCATGTAAAAAAAGATCGTCGGGCATAAAACCAGGATCATGGGGATCATTAAGTCGGATGCTTACGGCCACGGCCTTCTGCCTGTATCCAGGATTCCGGAAGGAAATGGCGTTGATTATCCGGAAGTGTCCCATCTTTATGAAGCATTGGAACTCCGAAGGGGTGGTATAAGGTCGCCGATCGCCTTCCTTTGTGGATTACGGTCCAGAGAAGAAGCCACGGAAATTGTGGAAAACACCCCCATGGCCGAAACTTGAGATTTTATCATAGAACACTGCTGTCCAAGAAAAACCTAAAAACGGTTTTTGGTAGACATAAGCACCTGATTTGACATGTTCATCTGATTCGATTGATATTCAGGTTTCCTTCTATTTTCCTCGGAACCCCTGAATTTAGCACCGTTTTTGGAAAAGAGTGATCATAGAAATAAATTGACACGGAATACAAAGGATGAAGAACAAGATAAATAACATATTGACAACAACCCTTCAGCACTGTTTTGACAACGGAAAGCTGAATCAGGCTCCTCTGCCCGATTATACCGTGGAGGTCCCAAACCATTCCGATCATGGCCATTTTGCCACCAACCTCCCCCTGACTCTCGCCTCGTCCCAGAGGCGGCGGCCCACTGAAATAGCACAAATCATTGTGGATCACCTAATGGATTCTGAAAATATTCTCAAGAAGGTGGATATCGCCGGCCCCGGATTCATAAACTTCACCATTAGGACCGAGCAGTGGCACAAGTTCCTCGCTCAGATCATCGCACTTAAGAAAGACTACGGCCGCAGCCTTCAAGGAAACGGTGAAAGAGTGCTTGTGGAATATGTAAGCGCCAACCCCACCGGCCCTCTTCACCTGGGACATGGCCGTGGAGCCGCGGTGGGTGATACCCTCTGCAGAATCTTGGCCCACTGTGATTATCGTGTAACCCGCGAGTTCTATATCAATGATGCGGGCCGGCAAATTCAACTCCTGGGAGAATCTATCTACTGCCGTTGGAAACAGATGTCGGACCCAGGCCACCCATTTCCTGAAAATGCCTATCAGGGCGATTATATTGTAGAATTAGCCAAAGAAATATCCAATCAAATCGATTTGGATGGATTGACGCAGGATGAAGCTATCGCTCACTGCGCTGAACATGGCAAGGAAAAGATGCTTCATGAGATCAAGAGGGATCTTGTCGATTTTGGGATGACCTTCGATGTGTGGTACAGCGAAACAGATCTTTTTTCTTCAGGTCTTCTTGACAAATCCCTTGAGACAGTCAAAGGCACGGGGTACCTTTACGAAAGGGATGGAGCCCTCTGGATAAAGACGTCGGATCTTGGGGATGATAAGGACCGGGTGATCAAGAAAAGTGACGGTGAGTTCACTTATTTTGCCTCGGATATCTCCTATCACCTGGAAAAATGGAAAAGAGGCTTTTCAAAGGCCATCAATATTTGGGGGGCAGATCATCATGGCTATGTTCAACGAATGAAGGGGGCGCTGAAGGCCAACGATATTGACGAGGAGTGGCTCAATGTTTTGCTTATCCAGTTGGTCAAGCTCTGGAAAGGGGGCCAGGAATTAAAGATGTCCAAGCGGGCAGGACAATACGTCACCCTCAGGGAGTTGATGGATGAGGTTGGTGTGGATGCTGCGCGTTTTGTCTTTCTCAGCAAAAACCACGACTCTCCCCTTGATTTCGACATTGATCTCGCAAAGAAGCATGACAGTGACAACCCGGTCTATTACGTCCAGTACGCGCATGCTAGAATTTGCAGCATCTTCAGGAAGGCGGAAGAAGAAGGAATTTCGCTTCCCCAAGATCCTGAGACGGTTCTGGAACGCTTGATCCTGGATGAAGAGATGGCTCTTATACGGTTTATGGCCGAATTCCCTTCTCTTCTGGAAAACATATGCAAAGTCTTTGAACCCCATCGACTGACATATTACCTGACGGAATTGGCCTCTCTATTTCACAAGTATTTCAATCTAGGGATGAAGATCCCGGAAAACCGAATTGTTTGCGGGGATTCGTCCCTGAGTCAGGCAAGGCTTTTCATGGCTGATGCCATACGAACTGTATTGTATAATGGCCTCAACCTCCTAGGGATACATGCTCCGGAGAGGATGTAGAACCGGAGAGAGAATGGCTGGCAAAAAGAAATCGAAACAGAATAAGGGATCTAAGACCTACCGGATCGAGTTCACGCGCCTATCGCTAATCCTCTGGGGGGGTGGGTTTTTGTTTGGGTTGTTCTGGATCTTCGTATTCGGAATCCTTGTGGGTCGTGGATTCTTGCCCGAAATGCTTACAGACGTGTCTGATATACGGAGCCAGCTAAGCGTTATCCAAGACATGATGAGCCGTGAGGGATCAGACGAGTTGGGTCTCCCCAATAAGTCTGAAACCGACCTGAAAATGGGCTTTTACAAGAATCTTTCCGGCAAAAAAGAAGATGAAATCGAGGCATGGGTGCCAAAGAAGCGTATTGCGATTCCGAAAAGAAAAGCACCTGAAACACGGACCCAGCCGCAGGCTTCAAACCCTGAAAAGAATACGGCGCAGACTCGAGTTGCCGTCTTGCCTAGAGCGACACCCGATTCTACGCTGCCAAAGATTGCTGAGGCTCAATACACCGTTCAGCTTGCTTCCTTGGGGGAGGAGGCCAAAGCTCATGAGATGGTCGAAGATTTGGAGAAGAGCGGTTATCCAGCATATATTCATGAAAGAGAAGTAAAGGGCAAGACATACTACAGGGTTAATTGCGGAATATTCACCCGCAAAGGGGCAGCAGAGAATTATGCCGAAGAATTATCCAAGAAAGAGGGAATCTCTGGCCTTGTGATGAGATTGAGTGTAAATGATGATTGATGGACTTCTATAGAGTCCATCAACGGGGCGAGAGCTAGTAAGCTCC